>CAZILR010000205.1:0-8373 GCA_964539995.1 uncultured Planctomyces sp. | reverse complement strand
TCGCAAATGAGACGTAACCGGCGGATTGAGGTTGGCATCGGAGTCAGGAAAGCTATCCTGTCAACGTGCTTTGAGAGCGGCCCGCGAAGCCAAGTGTTCTGATCGGAACGAAATTCATGCAACGCCTTCGCCACATTTTGCGGATCTGCCTGGTGCTGGCATTGATTCCGCTGACCGTGTTCAACGGTCGGGTGACGGCGGGGTGTCTGTGCTCGGACGGGCATTTTGAGCCGTTCTGTCGCGGCGGAAGTTGTTGCTCTGGTGCGGGAGGCGCGACGCAGCCGGGATCATGCGGCTGCGCGAAGTGTTGCTGTCAGTCGAAGTCAGGCGAGCACAAGAAGCCCTGCTGTCGCGGGGCGAACCTGCCGAGCGGTTTGACGGAGCGTTCCGATTCAGAGTCCTCCAAGAGTTGCTGCCATCCGCTGACGAAGTCGCCGATGGCTCCCGACAAGGTTTTCACGCCGCAGTTCGACATCGACTCGCTGGCGTTTGATTGCACGGTCTCGGTGAGCTTCGTTCCCGTCGTGGTGGAACGAGCGGTTCGCCTGAAGGCCGTGGATACCGGGCCGCCAATTGAGCGGCTCCATGTTTTGCAGCGGCTGCTGATCTAAGCCGCTCTTCGCGGGGTCACGCTGCGCCTGTCAGGCATTTTCTTTTTGGCCCCAGCCTTCGGACTTCTCCGCGATGGTGTTGCTGATTGGCAATCCACTCGGCGGTGAGCAGTTCTCTCGCGCAGCTTGTCAGGTTGTTGTGGTTGATGGCTCGCTCCGTGGATTCGCGCTCGCGTGGTCCGACGCATGTGGAGTGTGCCGCAGAAACCTGGAAGCCAGCAGTTGCGGGTGACGTGTTGTTCGCCCGGACTGGCTTCGCTCAATCCCCACATTTTTCCGCGAAGGAAATTGATCATGTTGAAACTTTTTACGATTGGCGTGTTGGCCAGCACATTGGGTCTTGGTGGCGTCGAAGCAGCGCAAGCCTGCGGCGGTGGCCGTTGCTGCGTGCGAACGTGTGCTCCGGTCTGTGCGGCTCCAAGCTGCGCGGCTCCGGCCCCGGCTCCGATGGGGCATGAAGATCACGCCGTTCCCGCGCCTCCGCAGGCCGATGCGGGAACCTATCGCCGGTACTCGTATGAGCCGTCGATGGCCGCGCCCGCGTATCGCGCTCCGATGCGGAGCTACGGCTCGTCGAACCAATTTGACGCGGGTCGCAAGATTCGCGGCCAGTTTGGGAACTGATCGCTGTGTTGCCTCGCGCGGCAGCGTGTCTCGCGAGGCAACGGACAAATCGTGCGCGTTCGGTCGCGCTGGCCGAACGCGCATCTTTCTGTTTCGACCATGAGGCGAACAGCCGAACCGGGCTGGCGGGTTCGTTAGCACCAATCCAGTTCTGGCTCGCGTTTCGGCTGTTCGCCGCGTGGTTGAACTCGAATGTTTTGGCGAGCCGGTGGGCGTCAGCCCCCGGACTTCTGAAATCTCAAATTTGAAATCTCAAATCTCAAAGGGTCCGGGGGCTAACGCCCTCCGGCTCACCGAGGATTGCTTGCGGCATCATCGCCGCGAACGGAGCGAATGATGTCAGAATCCAAACTCGAACATTGGCCCATCGACGAAGGGGGCTTGCGTGCTCCGCCGCATTTGAAGGGTTGGCGAAAGTGGTGGTGGTGGTTTGATTTCATCATCCTCGTGAAGCTGGCTCGGCTGCGGTTCATCGGCATCTTGGCGTTGATCGGCATCATCATTACGCAATGGGATCTGCTGGTCTCGTACTACGACAAGTGGACGCGGCCGGCGATCGCGGGGGACGCGGCGGGCAGCGATGTCGAATGGTTCTGTCCGATGCACCCGGCGGTGGTGCGGGACAACTCGAAAGACAAATGCCCCGTCTGCTTCATGCCGCTGTCGAAGCGGAAGAAGGGGGACGGCACCGTCGAGGCATTGCCGGCGGGCGTGGTCAGCCGCGTGCAGCTTTCGCCGTATCGCGTCGTGCTGGCGGGGGTGCAAACTTGGGAGGTGAGTTATGTGCCGCTCACGAAAGAGATCGCGGCGGTCGGCTATGTCGAGTTCAACGAAAGCGGACAACGCAGCATTTCTGCGCGATTCGCGGCTCGCGTTGACAAGTTGTTCGTGAGTCAGACGGGGCGGATGGTCAAAGAAGGGGACGAGCTCGCGTCGATGTACAGCCCCGAATTGGTCGTCGCCATGAAAAGCCTGCTCGACGCGAAGAAGTCGGGCAACCAAAGTTTGCTGAATGGCACGCAGACGCGGCTGCAACTGCTCGGCATCAGCGACGACCAGATCACCGAGATTCTTACCACGGACACGGCCAACACGCACTTGAAGATTCGCTCGCCGATCAACGGGCACGTCATCAAGAAATACATCCGCGAGGGGCAGTACGTCACAGAAGGGATGCCGCTGTTTGATGTCGTGGACTTGAACACGGTTTGGATTCAGGCCCAAGTCTATGAAGACGATTTGCTGTTCTTGCCCGAGGCGCTCACGCAGCATGAGAGCAGCGATGTCGTGGCCGAAACGCTGCCGGTCACGGCCACCACGAAAGCTCTGCCGAACGAAGAGTTTCACGGGATGCTGACCTTCGTGTATCCGCACGTCGATCAGCAGACGCGCACCGTGACCGTGCGGTTTGAACTCGACAACCCGAAACACAAACTGAGACCCGGCAGCACGGCGACCGTGACGCTGAAGGTTCCGCCGGAACGCTGGGCCTTGCTGTCCGGCCTCAGCGAATCGGACACCGAGCGGCGCGAGCGGCTCAAGCTGGGCGAATTGCTCGCCGTGCCGCAGAGTGCGGTGATCGACACGGGCAGTCAGAAGATCGTCTATCGCGAAGCCGAGCCGAGCGTGTTTGAAGGTGTGCTCGTGAAGCTCGGCCCAAAGATGTCCGGGCCAGAGGGCGTCGCCTTCTTTCCGGTGCTGGAAGGATTGGAGCCGGGCACGAAGGTCGTGACGTCCGGCTCGTTCCTGGTCGATGCCGAGACGCGGCTGAATCCTTCCGCCGGTTCGATCTACTTCGGTGGCAGCGGCGGTTCTGGCGGCAAAAGCAGCGTCACCACCGTGAGACCGACGACGCCCGATGACCCGGATGCCAAGCTCACGGCAGCGCTCGCGAAGTTGTCGCCGGAAGATCGCAAGGCAGTCGATTCGCAACGCTTCTGCCCGGTGCTGACGCAGAACCGCCTCGGCTCGATGGGTGCTCCGGTGAAGCTCACGGTCGGCGGCGAATCGGTCTTCTTGTGTTGTGCGGGTTGCAAAGAAAACGCCTTGACCGATCCGACGGCCACGCTCAAGAAAATCAAGGAACTGCGCGAACGGAAGACTCCCGCCGCGCCGGCCAATGTCACGGCCAAGGAAGAGCAAGAGATCAAGGACGCGCTGGCGGAACTGACGCCGGCTGACCGAGCGCTCGCCGAGTCGCAGCGATTTTGTGCGGTCTTGGGTGACAGCCGGCTCGGTTCGATGGGGCCGCCGATGAAACTGATGATCGACGGCCAGCCGGTGTTTCTCTGTTGCGAAGGCTGCCAAGGCAAAGCCACCGCGAACAAGTCAGCGACGCTGCAAAAGGTGCAGCAACTGCAAACGCCGAAACCGGCGTCGCCAGACACGAAGCCCGCCGCCGCCGAGAAGAAAATCGAGGCCGCGCTCGCCAAGCTCAGTTCCGAAGATCGCCAAGCTGCGGAAGCTCAACGATTTTGTCCGGTACTGGAGAAGAGCCGGCTCGGTTCAATGGGTGCGCCGGTGAAGGTGATGATCGACGGCCAAGCGGTGTTTCTGTGCTGTTCCAGTTGCCGCGAGACCGCGTTGAAGAATCCCCAGCAAACGCTCACGAAGGCCAAGACGTTGACGGGAGGCCGTCGTGATTGAACGCATCATCGAACTGTCGATTCGCAATCGTTTTCTGGTATTGATCGTGACCGTGGCTCTGACCATCGCGGCGATTTACGCGACGATCAACACGCCGGTCGATGCGATCCCAGACTTGAGCGAGAACCAAGTCATCGTGTTTGTGGACTGGATGGGGCGCAGTCCGCGCGAGATCGAAGATCAGGTCACCTACCCGCTGTCGCGCAAGCTGCAAGGACTGGCCGGAGTCCGCGCCGTGCGGTCGTCATCCGAGTTCAACTTCTCGATGATCACGATCATCTTCAAGGACGAGATCGACTTTTACTTTGCTCGGCAGCGCGTGACGGAAAAGCTCGCGCAAGCCAACACGTTCCTGCCGCCCGGCGTCGTGCCGTATCTCGCTCCCGACGCGACGGCGCTCGGACAGATTTACTGGTACACGGTCGAGCCGGCCGCCGCGCATCCACTGGACTCCGGCCGTCTGTGGGCGCTCAACAAGTTCTACATCGCGCCGCAACTCGGCGCGACTCCGGGAGTCGCGGACGTCGCGATCGTCGGTGGCACGCCGCTCGAATACCAAATCGACGTGCGGCCGGAAGACCTGCGAGCTTACGGTCTGACGCTCGGTGACCTGTACTCGGCCGTGGCCAAGAGCAATCTGCCGTCTGGCGGCGGAGTCATCCAGAAGAATAACGCCGAATACATCGTGCGCGGCGTCGGCTGGATTCGCGGCAAAGAGGACATCGAAGACACCGTCATCCGCGAGGTGCGGGGCACGCCGATTTACGTCGGCACCGTTGCTAGCGTGCAACTCGGCACGCAATTCCGCCGCAGCGTTTACGAGAAAGACGGCAACGAAGTCACCGGTGGTGTCGTGCTGATGCGGCATGGCGAGAACCCGCTCGCGGTCACCGAACTGGTGAAGGAGAAGATTCAAGAATTGCAACCGGGCCTGCCGCCCGGTGTTCACATTGTCGCGGCCTATGACCGCACGCGGCTGATTCACGGCGCGATCCACACGCTGACCGAAGTCATGTGGCACGAGATGCTGATCGCGTCGGTCGCGATTCTGCTGATCCTGATGCACGTCCGCAGCGTGTTCGTGATCTGCGTCACGCTGCCGTTGGCGGTGCTGTTTTCGTTCTTGATGATGTGGCTGCTGCGCACGTTTCACATCATCGACATTCAGGCCAACATCATGTCGCTGGCCGGGCTGACGATCTCGATCGGCATCCTCGTCGATCAAGCGATCGTGATGACCGAAAACGCGACGCATCACCTCAAAGAGCATTTCGGCGACCGCCAAGTCACCGGCGACATTCGCGAGTTCGTCATCCCCGCCTGCCGCACGGTCGGCCGGCCAATCTTCTTTTCCGTGCTGATCATGCTGCTGTCGTTCATTCCGGTGTTCATGCTCAGCGGCCGAGAAGGCAAGCTGTTTCATCCGCTGGCGTTTACGAAGAGCTTCGCCATGATCGGCGTGGCGATCATCTCCGTGACGGTCGTACCCGCTCTGATTCCGACGTTCCTGAAAGGCCACCTGCGCAGCGAGGAAGAGAACTGGATCGTCCGCAGCTTCATCCATATTTACCGCCCGTTGCTGACGTGGGCGTTGCCGCGCCGCAATCTCGTGATGTGGGCGTTCGCCGTGCTGCTGGTGCTCGCGGCTGGGATGTTTCCGCTGCAAGCCATCATCGGACAGGGAACCTCGGAGATCGCCTGGCGAGGGACATACCTCGGCGTGTTCGCGCTGGTCACGTCGCTGACGGTGCTGCTCACGCGCGGCTGGCAGTGGCAGGTGCTGTCGCTGGCGACTCTGCTGTGGATCGGCCTGTGGGCGTATCAATTCCCGAAGATCGGCGTGGCGTTCATGCCCGCACTCGATGAAGGCGCATTGCTCGACATGCCGATCACCGTTCCCCGCGCGAGCGTCACGCAATCGGCGGACGATCTCAAAGCCCGCGACGCCTTGCTGCGTGGATTTCCCGAAGTGGAATCGGTGATCGGCAAAGCCGGCCGAGCCGACACGCCGACCGATCCGGCTCCGCTCGACATGGTCGAGACGTTCGTGAACTTCCGCCCGAAAGAACTCTGGCCGAAGCGCGTCATCCGCTACCCCGACGCGGCCAAGCAAGTCGGCCGAGTCCTGACGGTTCTCGAAGAACGCGGCTTTGTGGGCCAATCGAAATCGAACGACGACCGCGCCACGCTGATCAACGACGCCACTCAGAAAGCCATCGAGCGCTTCGACGAAACGCTGCGCGAGCTGTCCCTCTTGCGCTACTCCGAGTTTGAACGGGAACTCGCTCCGCAACTGGTCCGCTTCGTCATCGAAGATTGCGTGCGACGATGGCAGACAACCGGCGCACTCGCCCATTCCTCCGCCGAGACACTGCCGGTGGATGCGCTCGTCACTGAGTTCGCTCCGCGCTTCGGCGTGTGGCTGGCGGAATCTCCGGCAATGGAGGACGTGAGCGAACTCGTTCGCGAAGTGGCCCGGCGTCTCGAAGCCGAGGGGCACTTGAGCGACCTCGTCGCCGCCCTGGAATTGAAAGAGTCGCCGGTCACCGCCGCATGGCACAGCGTGCAAGAAGCGATGGGCGCGAAGCGTCCGACCTTCTCTGACGCCGTGCTGCAAGCGGTCACCGCCGAGCGGATGCGGCTGTGGCGCGAGCGAGTTCACAGTCTCAACTTTGAACTGTCCGATTACGGCGCGGAAGCGTTCGTCAGCGACGCCCTCGAAGAGGTCGTGCGAGTCGCTCGCAGCAACGGTCTGCTGGCCGACGTGCCGCGTGCCGCCGAGTCCGAAGCCTTCGCGGATGCCTCCCTCTCGGCTCAATTACGTCGCGCCGCCGACACGGTTGCGTCACCGTCCTACCTCACCGCCGAGTCTCCTTTCGTGGCCTTACGCGACGAACTCGTGCCCGTGTTCCGCAAAGAGATCTTCTTCTGGCCACGGCAGACCGGGCCGAAAGGAGATCTTGTGGACGACGAAATGAGCCGCGTGTTGCAAGTCCCCGGCTGGAGCAACATCTTCACGCAGCCGATCATCAACCGCATTGAAATGCTCTCGACCGGAGTGCGGACGGACATCGGCGTGAAGGTGTTCGGTCCCGACCTCGAAACCATCGACCGCGTTTGCAAAGACGTCGAAGCCGTGTTGAAGCCGGTCAACGGCTCGCGCGACGTCATCGCCGCGCCGATCATGGGCAAGGGCTATCTGCAAATCGACATCGACCGCAAAGCCGCCGCGCGCTACGGCATCAGCGTTGAGGACATTCAGAACGAAATCGAAGTCGCCCTCGCCGGCCGCACGGTGACGTACACCGTCGAAAAGCGCGAACGCTTTCCCGTCCGCATTCGTTACGCACGAGTCAATCGCGAGGACGAAGAGAGCATCCGCAAGCTGCTGGTCAGTGCCAGCGGCATGTCACTTTCCGGCGGCTCGGCAATGGGCGGCATGGGCGGTTCGACTGGAAAAACAGCGGGCATGTCGTCGGCCAAGGCCGATTCACTCGCGGCGGCGGAATCGCTCACCGCGCCCGGCGTGCCCGACGATTCGCACTCCGCTTCGCCGGCTCACGCGCTCCGCGGTCAGCCACTCATCCCGCTCAGCGCGTTGGCCGAGGTCCGCATCGTCGAAGGCCCGGCCATGATCAAGAGCGAGAACGGCCGGTTGCTGAACTACGTCACGCTCAACGTGCGCGGCCGCGACATCGTGGGTTTCGTCGGCGAGGCGCAGCGCGTCGTCGCCGACAAGGTCACGCTGCCGGAAGGCGTCCACATCGAATGGAGCGGCGAATTCGAGCATCAAGTCCGAGCCGCGCGCACGCTGCGGATCGTGTTCCCGGTCGTGATCGTGCTGATCTTCGTGATCCTCTACATGACGTACCACGACCTCGCCGACGCGGCGTTGATGATGCTGGCCGTCCCCGAAGCGTTGGCGGGCGGCGCGTTCTTCATGTACCTGTTCCCCAAGATCATGAACGGCTGGGACACGCCGCCGATGGACTTCAGCGTGGCCGTGTGGGTCGGCTTCATCGCCTGCTTCGGCATGGCCACCGAGACCGGCATCATCATGCTGGTCTATCTGCGCGAAGCGATCGAAAAGCGCGGCGGCCTCGAAAAGATCGCCTCGTTGGAAGAACTCCGCCAAACAGTGATCGACGGAGCCGTCAAACGCCTGCGGCCGAAGCTGCTGACCGAGGGCGTGGCGATCATCGCCATCTTTCCGATGGTCTTCGCGAAAGGGGTCGGCGGTGAAATCCTGGCTCCGATGGCTCTGCCGGTGCTCGGCGGTCTGCTGATTTCCGACGAGGTCGTCGATCTGTTTCTCCCTGTTCGCTTCTATTGGGTCCGCCGCGCCCGGTGGCTCAAGCTGCATCAAGCCAAAGTCGAACACGCGGATTCTGACTCGCACAACCTGACAACCACGACCGCAGCCGTCTCTGCTATCTAATCGAAATTTGAAATCTGAAATCTCAAATTTGAAATCCATCAAAAGGAGTCAGCC
>CAZILR010000204.1:0-8378 GCA_964539995.1 uncultured Planctomyces sp. | reverse complement strand
CGTTAGGAGTTCCGAGTTCCGAGTTCCGAGTTCCGAGTGCTTTCAGTGTGTAGGTTTCGGTGAGGAAACCGCGCACGATGTCCGGCGTCTCGTGCGGCACGGATTGGCCGGGGAAGCGTTCGTGATCGAAGAGCAGCGGGTGGCATTCGCGGCAATGCCGCTCGAACGCGATCGGCTTGAGGAACCGACCTTCGTGGTCCGGTTCATGGCAGACCTCGCAACTGTGCGAGAGGTCCGTGAACTTGCGATCCTTGCCGATCAGGCCGTGGATCAGTTTTCCATTCGTGTCGTATTCGGCTTTGAGATGCGCGGCGTGGTTGAAGCGAATGCGACCTCGGTCCTGCCAACGCGGAGCGGTGTCACCGGGGCGCTGGAAGTTTTCGACCGCGCGATTGGCTCCGTGCTTGGCGTGCGGGGGTGGAGCGGTCGCGGCGTCCTTCGTCAGCGACTTCAACAGAAAGTCGGGGTGCCCGTCGAGCTGATCGAAGCGCGTGACCTGCTTGGCGAAGACCTCGCTCGCGCCGTGAGTCGTTTTCAAGTCGGTGTGGCAGGCGATGCAGTGGCGGCTGCTGGGTTTGGTCAGCATGTCGGCCCCTTCATGTTCCTGATGGCAGGCGGCGCACGAAATGTCTTTGTGGGCTGGAATTTGATTCGCGTGATGCTCGGCGACGCGATGGCAGGTCTCGCACTTTTTGTTGTCGATCGAGTGGGCGTCGTCGGAGAAAGAGACCAGCCGTTGCAGGGGAGTCCACTTCGTGTGGCAACGCCAGCATTCGTTCTCGAACAGTCGATGCGGCGAGGTCACATCACCGGCCTGATAAATTTGGTTCTCACCTTGCGAATGCTGCAACGTCAGCCACAACAGCGAGCCGACTCCCGCCCACAGCGCCAACCACCACGCCGCTCGTCGCTGGCGATTCGGCTGACGATGGACGTTGATGTCCACTCGGCTGGAGAGTTCGCGGCTCGAACGAAGCATGACGAAACAACCTTTTTGGGAAAATTAGCGTCGAACACGAATGTCGAAGGACGAAGTACCCAATGACGAAGGAATGACGAAACTCGAATGACGAAGCATGCAACTGACTCCGCAACATTCGTCAGTTGTCATTCGAAATTGATTCGTCATTGGGTATTTCGTCATTCGTCATTTTCCAAACGGGACCACGCGCAGCGACACGATGACGTGCGCGACAAACAGAACCAACAAGGCAATCGACGGAGGAATGTGCAGGATCAGCCACCAGTGCAGCCAGCGGTGCAGCCGCAATTGCGTGTTGAACTGCCGACGCTCATCACACAGGTCTTCCAATTCTTGGAGCGCGTCATGCAGCTCGGCTGGCAGATCGGATCGCAACTGAGCGAAGACTCGTCGAGCCGCGATGCTGTCGTCCAGCCGATGTTGCGGCGACCGGCCGTTGCTCAAGAACGGTCGCACGACACGAATGTGAAAGTCACGCAGTTCGGCCAACAGCGCGGGGGGAACCGGCGCGGCGGCTTTGGCCGCGGTCTTTGAAGGTGCCGCCGCGACGGGTTTCTCGACCGTCGGTTTCACGACAGGCGCAGGTTTCTTCGCCGCCGGAGGCGCGGGCTTGTCGTCCGCCGAAGGCTTCTCGACCGTGAGCGGCTTGTGAATCTCAGCAGGCTTGTCGGCAGACGGTGCTTTTGCCGCCGCGAGCTTCGCCTGCATTTGCTCCAACGGCGACAGCTTCTTTTCAGAAGTTGTCGCAGCGGGCGTTTCGGCGGCAGTCGCGGCGGTGCTCGGCGTTGGAGCTTGCTTCGCGGCCATCTTGGCTCGCATTTGTTCGATCGGAGACAGTTTCTTTTCGGCGACGGGAGCGGTCGCTTCAATCGTTGGAGGCGGCGCTGCGGAACTGGCCTCGTCCGTTGGCGGAACCACTGCTGCAGCAACAGGTGCAGCGGCTTGTTTTGCCGCCATCTTCGCACGCATCTGCTCGATGGGGGACAATTTTTTCTCGGCGGCAGGAGGGGTCGCTTCAATCACAGACGCGGGAGCAGCGGGGCTGGCTTCCACCGTTGGCGGAGCGACTGGAGCCGGCGGAGCCGCTGACTTCGCCGCCATTTTCGCACGCATCTGTTCGATGGGTGACAACTTTTTCTCATCGACGGGCGGCGTTACTTCGGCCACAGGCGCGGGAGTAGCGGGGCTGGCTTCCACCGTTGGCGGAGCAACTGGAGCCGCTGACTTCGCCGCCATCTTGGCTCGCATTTGTTCGATGGGAGACAGCTTCTTTTCGGCAGCAGGCGCGATCGCTTCGGGAGTTGGCTCGGAGGTGACTGCGGCTTCGGTCGTCGGCTTCGCGGCGGCTTTCGCGCGCATCTGCTCGATGGGCGAAAGTTTTTTGGTTGGCTCGGCAGTGGGAGACGCACCTGCATTCGCGGACGCGGGTGCGACAGTTTCACCGCCAGCAGATTTGGCGGCGGCCTTTTCACGCATCAGTTCGAGTGGGCTTTTGGGCTTCGCGGCCGGTGTCGTCTCGACGGATGCGGCGGGCGGTGCGTTCGGAGGTGTGCTGGTCCCAGAGTTCTCACCCGGCCTTCGGCCACTCTCTCCCGGTGGCAGCGGGGATGTGGGTGGAGCTTTGGTGCTGACGATGTCCGCAGGAGCGGGGGCGTGTGCTTTCTTCGCGTCGGCTTCGGGCAGTGGGACGTTGGCGTAGACCTTGGCCAACTCTTTCGGGAAATCGGACTCGCGTTTGAGCACGCGCTGCTGTTTGAGCACTTCCTCGGCGAACGGCTTGAGGGATTCGTAATCGACGTCGAGCACTCCGGCTTGCTTGGCGACCAGTTGGTCCGCTCGGAATTGCATCGTGCGCGACAGAAACGGAATCTGAGCGACCATCGTCTCCAGCGGCACGCGCGTCGTGAGCAACCTCGGAATGACCTGTTGCAGACCGACTCCCGCGAAGCCCGTTATCACGACGAGGCCGAACGAAATCCACAACAGATTTTCCAGCAACCCACCCCAGTGAAAGCCGGCGTGAAACAGAATCAACACGAAGCCGAGCGTCCCCAGCCACAAATGCCCGCGCAACCAAAACTGAGCTGAACCGACTCGCCACGTTGGCAGTCGTTTGCGCACAGCCAACAGTGCGGCGAAGACCATCAGCAGCGAGCCGACGATCCCCAAGATCAGCCCCAGTACACTACCGCCCGTCGGGCCATGCACCGAGTGCTTTGCTGTCGCCCAATAGGCCGACGCCGCGATGGCAAACACCAGCGCGCTGCCGACAATCCAAGGCTTGTGCGTCCGGTCGATCAGCACGAGCAGCCTCCTGCTGCAAATCCCAATTTCCAAATCCCAATGTCCAAGGAATGTCCAAATCCCAAATCCCAAAAGCGAAGTCGAGCGTGAAACTGTGATTTCACGACGAACCGATGCTGCGGGACGGTTTGGGACTTGGGCATTTTGGTTTCATTGGACATTGGGATTTGGAACTTGGACATTGCCACGTTACTTCCTCCCGCTCAGGAAGAAGTCTTGGGCGTGGACTCGCATCGCGGCGTCGTGTGGGCAGGCATAGACGCATGACGGAGACTGACTGGGGAGCGAACTGCACAAGTCGCAAACGACGGCTTGCTCGGTGATTGACTTGATCTCCGATTCGGCACCGAGCGCTTGTCGAGCCTGAGAACTCAGTTCGACCGGCTTGGTCAGTGGATTCATCTGGATCGAGCCGTACGGGCACTGGTCGGCGCACATGCCGCAGCCGATGCACCAGTTCTCGATGACGATCTCCCCTTTATCGCCGCGATTGATCGAGCCGACCGGGCAGCCAATCATGCAGACCGGGTCGAGACACGAGCGGCACGAGATCGGCACCAAGTAATTCTCGAACCGCGGCCCATCGAGAAACAGCCGCGTGCGTCCGTCGTCGTGAGCGGCCACGCACGCCTCGACACACTGATTGCATCGCGTGCAGCGGTCGAGGTCGATCAGCATCAGCTTCTGACCTTGAATCAAACCAAGCTGCTCGAACTCCGGCGACTGCGACTGAGCGGACAGGAACGACGAGGCATCCGTCTTCGACTGCTGAACCGACCGCTGCCGCCGTTGAGCGATCACAGCTTCGACTTTCGCCTTCAACTTCGGAGACGAGGCGACTAATTCTTGAAACGCGGTCTTGCTGATCTTCACGAGTTCAACGCGCGACGGGACCGCACCGGTTCGCGAATCGGGCACGCGCTGATTCGCTCCGCCGTCGGGATGATCGTAGGCGTAGACCGTCGCACTGCGCAGTTCGTTCGCGATGACGCCGATCTCTCCGAAGTAGTCGCCTCGGCCCAGATAGCTCAACGTGCGTCGCGGCCCGGCCGTCGCCGCGCGTCGCGGCATGTTCGCGAAGACGTGCTCCAACAGAAGCCGATGGAATGTGCGAGATTCGAGGTCCGACCACTTCTTCGGATCGTCTGGGAAATCGTTGATGGCCAGCGCGATGGCGACGCTGTCCACCGCGAGCGCGACGTCGGTCGTCGTCTTGCCGAACTGCGTGTGTAATTCCCCTTTACAGATCAGCTCATTCAATCCAGCGAGGAACGTCGCTTGATCAGCTTCGCTGGCGGCTTTCGCTGTGACGATCCGGCTGGCAGCCTCACGCGCCGAAGTCGGCAGAGCCGCAGCGACCTTCGATTCCAGAGCCGATGTCTTCGCTTCGCCGATCTCGGCCGCCAAGCCGGCCCATTGCGTCGCGGAAAACTCGGCGGCGCGAGTCTGCATCCAAGCATTGGCCACGACTTTCACAAGTCCGCCACGGATGACGTAAAACGCTTCCGACGAGTCGAATTGTTCGAAGATGATGCCGCCAGTTGGAACTTCCGTCAGTTCGATGGCCTCGCGGAGCTTGCCGAATTCAGCGTCGCTCAGATCCTCGAATATCGACAACCGGCGGATGTGATTCTCCAGGACGCGCTGTTTGTAGACCGCGTCCATTCGTTCTTTGTACGTCGGATCGCTGTGCAACATGTCGAGCACGTTGCGGAGCATCTCCAGCATGTAGCACTCTTGATCGGCGGCGACCGTCGCCGATCGCGGCGCGCGGTTGATGCAGCTCATCTCGCCGAACAGATCGCTTTCATGCAGCGGAGCCATCTTCGTGGCGACGTTGACGTCGGCCCCGTCGATCGCGATCCACTTCGGCAGCTTGCGAGCCAATCGGCGGCCGGTCAGCCAGCGCGCCGCTCGTTGCCACAACGACCCGCGAGCGGCGCTCCCTTCCAGATTGACCAGCAGGTGCGCGGTCGCCCGCTGTCGCAACGCAGCGTTGGTCTTGTTCTCCGGCCGCTCCAGTTCTTCCGCCTGGGGCCGCAGCCGCTGAACCTCACTGAGATATTCGTTCTCTCGCTCCCAGAGATCATTAGAGGTCATTCGAGCGAACTGTGGATGCAAATCCTCGCGCGAACGTCCCGCCTTTCGATCTTCGACTTCTTTGCGAATCGCTTTGATCTGTACCTCACGCAGGCTGACAACGTCGCGCGTTGTCAGAATCGTGAAGGCGGTCGCGCCGGCAGCTCCCTGCTCGCAGAGCACTCGGCCCGGCTGGCACTTTCGCAGCAGCGTCGAGCCGGGGAACTTCTCGAACGACGGTGCTTTCTTGAGCGACTCGAAGATCGACAGGACTTCCAATTCCTTGGCCGTCAGCAATTCATCTTCGGGACCGATGGCGGCGGCAACCTGCTCGAACTCGGCCGGAATGTTAGTGACGATTTTCGCCATCGGGTGATTTTCGTTGTGCGTCTTGCGAACGTCGGCGGCGAGGAAATGACGACAGAAAGGTATGCCCGCGCGGCGTCCGTGTGAAGCAACGACGATGGCGTCTACGCGCTGAACAGGAAATGGCAGATGTCACCGTCTTGCATGACGTAGGCTTTGCCTTCGACGCGGAGCTTGCCCGCTTGCCGGATTTCCTTTTCGCTCTTGTAGGTTTCAAGGTCTTCCAGCGAGTAGACCTCGGCCCGAATAAAACCTTTCTCGAAGTCGGTGTGAATGACTCCGGCACTTTGCGGAGCGGTCGCTCCGATCGGAATCGTCCAGGCTCGGACCTCCATTTCTCCGGCGGTAAAGTAGCTCTGCAATCCGAGCACTCGATACGCCTCGCGAGCCAACACGGCCAGCGCCGGCTCGGCGAGTCCCGATGAAGCCAGCATCTCGGCGCGATCTGCTTCGTCCAGTTCGGCGATCTCCGCTTCGAGCTTCGCGCAGACCGGTACAACCGCCGCTCCGACCTTCGCGGCAAATTCGCGGACTTGCTGCACGAGCGGGCCTTGGCCCTCCAAGTCGTTCTCGTCCACATTGGCGACGTACAGAATCTTCTTCGCCGTCATCAGACCGAAACTGGAGACCGCCTTCTTCTCCAGTTCGTCGAATTCCAGTTTGCGGAGCGGCTGCTCCGCCAGCAGATGAGCCAGACATTTCTTGGAGACCTCGACTCGCAGCTTCGCGTCCTTGTCGCCGCCGCGAGCGAGCTTCTCCGCTTTCGGCAGAGCGTTCTCCAGCGTCTGAATGTCCGCCAGCATCAGCTCGATCTCGATGACCTCGATGTCCGAAACCGGATCGACCTTGCCCGTGACGTGGATCACATCCGGGTCTTCAAAACAGCGGACAACCTGCAAGATCGCATCCACCTCGCGAATGTGGCTGAGGAACTTGTTGCCGAGCCCTTGCCCTTCGCTGGCCCCCTTCACGATCCCCGCGATGTCCACCAACTTGATCGCCGCCGGCACCAGCTTCTTGGGAACGATGTACTGACTGATCCGCCGCAACCGATCGTCCGGCACGCTGACGACGCCCTCGTTCGGTTCGATCGTGCAGAACGGATAGTTCGCGCTTTGAGCGGCCTTGGAACTCGTGAGTGCATTAAACAGAGTGCTCTTGCCCACATTGGGCAACCCGACAATTCCCGCTTCCATTGTGCCGCGACTACCTTTCAGAAGACTCTCGTTTTGAGTTGACCCGACAAAAAACCGCCGATCGCCGAACACTCAGCGACTCGACGGTTTTGATCGCGGAGCTAAATACCAGACCGCCCCGGCAAAGTCACGCAGCGAAGTCCGATCTCCAAACCAAGTGTCAGATGAAATCACGCGGTGGGCGAACTTTGTCAGGCGGCCTCAGAAAACGGGCCGCGGCACCGATGGCCAACAGAATCGGCAGATACTTTCGAGGTGCTCGAACGACCGCGACGAACAGCGCGACGATCACCACCAGCTTGAGGATCGAAACTTCGGCCCACTTGCCCAGCGTCCCGTCCTTTGGCAACGCCAGCCATAACGCTCCGAGCACCACGCCCACTCGCGAACAGATCCCCTGCCAGACATCCGCCTTATCGGTCGGTCCCGTGAACAGCGAAATCACGAATCCCGCCAAAAACGCCAGCGACAGCCAGCCGACCAGACTGCGGTTGATCGTCACTTTTTGATCCACGGACGCGATCCTTCGTTGAAAACTCGCGGGCGAAACGGCCTCTTGTCGCTTCGCGGCGAGCGGGACTATAAACCTGCCCGCCTGGAACGCCTACGGTTGGAGAGAACGCTCATGGATGAGCCGCTTCTGAACGACGATGAACTCGATGAGCCGACGGCCGACGACGCAGCCGCGTGGGATCAGCCGTTGCTCGCCGATGATCTTGAGGCGGCCTATCTGCGTGCGCTCGAAGCGACGGACGCCATCGAGCGCGAGATCGACGACGACGCGGATGACTCGACGCCTCGCGCCGATGCGGAACTCGCGAACAACGTGGCAGAAGCCGAGCCGATCGCTGCGCTGTCTTCGCAACCGGCAAGACGTGATGCCGAGCCTGATGCAGAAACGCCGCGAGTCTCCGAAAAGCAAGTTGTCGAAGCCGCACTGTTCGTCGGCGGTATGCCACTGACGGCGAAGAAGCTCAGCTCGCTGTTTCACACCGATCATGGGTTCGGATTCGTCGAGTGCTTGCTCGACGAACTCAATCGGCAATACGCCGACGAAGGGCGGCCGTATTCGATCACGCTCGGTGAAGGGGGCTATCGCCTGTCGCTGTTGCCGGAGTTTGAGTCGGTGCGCAACAAGGTCTTCGGCTACGGCCCCAAAGACGTGAAGATGACGCAAGACGCGCTCGAGGTCTTGTCACTCGTGGCCTACAAGCAGCCGATCACGAAGTCGCAGATCGAAGCTCTTGGCAAATCGAACGCGGGCTCGTTGTTGCGGCAACTGGTTCAACGCGAATTGATTCGGATCGACCGCGCGCACGCGCCGCAGAACTCGAAGAGTAAAAATGATCCGCCATACACGACCACGCCGCGATTCTTGTCGCTGTTCGGACTCGGCAGCCTGCACGACCTGCCCGTCGCTGAGGACTTCGCGTTCAAGTAGGCAAGCAGAG
>CAZILR010000203.1:0-8440 GCA_964539995.1 uncultured Planctomyces sp. | reverse complement strand
CTCGTCGGGAAACTTGCGGTGCAATTCGCGAGAGACGTCAAACATTTTCGCTCGACGCCTGGCCGATTCGGGGTGGATGAAGCCGGAGTAGAAATTGACCATCACCACGCCGCCGTTCTTAGCGGTCAGCTTCAGGATGTCGTCCGGTACGTTGCGCGGATGATCGGCGACCGCTCGTGCGGAGGAGTGTGAGAAGATGATTGGGGCTTTCGTCACTCGCAGCGCGTCGCGCATCGTGTCGGGTGAGACATGCGAGAGATCGACCAACATGCCCAAGCGGTTCATTTCGCGGACGACCTCTTCGCCGAATTCGGTCAGACCGCCGTGCTTCGCTTCGTCGGTCGCCGAGTCTGCCCAGGCCAGTGTGTCGGAATGTGTCAGCGTCATGTAGCCGACACCGAGTTCTCGCAGTCGGCGCAGCTTGTCGAGCGAGTTCTCCATTGAGTGGCCCCCCTCGACGCCGATCAGCGAAGCGATCTTGCCGGCCTTCTGAATGCGGACGATGTCGTCGGCGGATTTGGCGAACTCGAAGATGTCGGGATACCGCTTAACCATCGCATGAATGATCGCGATCTGTTCGAGAGTCATCGTGAAGGCGCGGTTTTCCTTCGAGGTCTCGGCCGGGACGTAAGCCGCCCAGAATTGTGCCCCGACATTGCCGGCTCGGAGACGCGGGATGTCTGTGTGAAATCGCGGCACGCCCGCCGCGAGGTCGGCTTTGTCGAACGAGCCGCCAGCTCGTTGTCGGACTTCCCACGGCAAATCATTGTGGCCGTCGAAGACGAACCCGGCCGAATGAATGCGGCGTGCTTCGTCGCTGACGACGACGGTTGGCCGATCGGCGGCTGAGACGGACGTGATCGCAGCCGCCAACAAAACGAGAGTGATGTATTTCACGCACAATCTCCTCGTGAAAGCCGTACCGCGACCGTCAGGGAGCGGCCTCGTCCGTTGCTGCGGGCCGCTCCCTGACGGTCGCGGTACGGAGACGTTTTACAGAATCGTGAACTGCGACAAGTCATCGCCGACGGCGACCGGATCGGTGACGTCCTGAGCCGGAGTTGTCGGCCGCAGTCGTGATGCGACTTCCGACAGCCATTCGGGAGTCGGCGGCCCGTAGGGTCGGAACTTTTCGTTCGTGCCCTGATCGACCGAGTGCAGGATCGCTCGATTTGGGCCGAGCTTGCTGGCCAGTGGGCTGTCGATCAAGTTACTCGAATCGGACGCGCTGAGCTGGAAGACGATTCGCACCTCGAACTCGCGCAGGGTTTGCGAGCTGAACCAACGGCTGACGTTGTTGTAGGTATCGCTCCAGACGAGCGTGTGAATGCCGAAGCTGGGGCCGTTCTTGAGCAGGTCGGTGAATTGTTTGCTCGGACTGACTTTCTTTTCGCTGCCGCCACCGAAGCTGAACCCCATGTCGTCGTCCGACTTTCGCAGGTCACGGAAGCGGCCGAGATTGAAGATGACGACGAAAATTGGCGTGTCGTCGTGCGAACCGGATTGCTCGCGGCGTTTGACCTCTTCGGACAGCATCATCAGCACGGCCGGGACATCGCGTGGTTCGCCGATCTGGACGGAGTGCGGCAGTGCGGCTTGCAGTTCTTTCCAAGTCTCGGTCGATGCTCCAGCGAAGTTGCCGTCGAGAATCACGAACTGTGGGACGAACGAGTCAGCCTGCCCCCCTGCGCCCGTAGGGTGGGACAAGCTCGCTTCGAGCGCCGGCCCACCGTTGTCAAAACTCTCGTCGGATGGTGGGCCAGCGCGGCGATGCGCCGCTTGTCCCACCCTACTTCCCTCGTCCGGCCGGAGTTGGCACGCAAGACTGATGAGGCTGGTCGCCATCAGGCCGACCGTCGCAAGATCGCTCTGACCGACGACCAGCAGGTTCTGGCCTCCTTGCGGATGGAAGCTGATCGACGTCGGGTCTTTGATCGCGACCGCCTCGCCGAGCCACGCACCGTATTCGTGCAGGGACATACCCCAAGCGGGAGTGTCGATGAGCTGCGCGAGATCGGTATTGCGGCGCGGGTCGGCGGGGATGTTCCCTTCAAACACGATCGCGGGAGGCATCCGCACTTGCCGGTTCTCGGTCAGTTGCTGCACTCGGCCGAGATGAAAATCGCGACGGTCGTCTTCGAGCCACGCAATCTGGAACGGGTGATTCCCTTCGAGCATTCCGTTGGCGTCGTTGTAAATCGCCTCGCCGGGCCGAGTCAGTAACCGCGCGGCGGTGTTGTCTTCGGAGAGGATCAGGTGCGCGTCGCTCTCACTGCACTGCAACGCGATGCGCACCGCCATCTGGCCGAGCGTGCTGCGGGCCAGCGAGTAGGCTCCGCCGAGTGTTTGCGATCCGAGCAGAACATGAATTCCGAACGCTCGGCCTTGCCGCACGAGGCGGTCGAGCAGCAGCGCGGCAGTTTGCGAATGCTTGTCGTCCTCGACGAAGAACTCTTGGAATTCGTCGACGACCAACAGGATGCGCGGCATCGACTCATTCGGTCGAGCACCACGAAAGCCGTTGAGGTCTTGCACGCCGAGGTCGCGGAACAGGTCGCCACGCTCCTTCAGGATTCCGTCCAGCCGTTCGAGCACACTGACACCGAACTCTCGGTCGCTCTCGATCGCGATGACGCGCGCGTGCGGCAGTTCGTGTGTCGCGTAGGTTTTGAATTCGACGCCCTTCTTGAAGTCGATCAGGTAGAAGTGCAACTGGTCCGGCCCGTAGTGCAGCGCGGCGTTCGTGATCAGGATGTGCAGGAACGTCGATTTTCCGGAGCCGGTCTTGCCGGCGATCAGCACATGCTGCGACGTCCCCTTGCCGAGCCGCAGGTGTTGCAGCTTCGTCGCGCCGGCTCGCCCCAACGGGACGTCGAGACCACTGCGTGCGTCGCTGGCCCACAACTGTGCGTCCTTCGGTGCGATCCGTTCAAACGCGACCTCGACGCGACGCGCATCCTTCGATTCGTGCCCGGCGGCTTTGACGAGCTTTGTGAACAAGTCCGGTTCCGGCGGCGCGTCGAGCGTCAGCGGCAGAGCCTTCAGCTCGTCATCCGACGAGGCGAACGCGGTGCCGGTCCAATCGAGGACCGTCGCATTCGTCGCCAGATCATGCAGATCGAAATTCAGCGGCAGGCGGAGTTTCGTATCGACACTAGCCAGCAGAAACACACCGCAGCGCGGGCCGCTGGTCGCGATGCTCACGAGTCGCCTGGCAGCCGCCTCGCTGAAGTTCGCGGGGAAGTTCGCGACGACCAGAATGTGATACGGCTCGGCGACTTCGCCGGCGTGAACATTGTATTCCTGAATCGAGCGGAACTCGTTGCGGAGATACTTTTGGAACACGTTCTCCATGTGCTCGGTCAGGTCGGACAGCCGATGTTCAATGTGATTTTGCTCGGTCCAAATGCGGCTGGTGATGAGCAGTTCGTCGTAGTCGGCAAGGTGCATGAACGCCGCGAAGTTGTCGCCGAGTCCAACGGGATCGAGAATCGTGAATCGCACTTTGCCGCCGGGGAGCGTCGTCAGGAATCGCAGCATCGCGTTTTGCAAAACGGCGACAGCGGCATCGCGACCGTCGTCCGCGGCCTTGAGCAACAACGATGGACGATCCGGGAACGGCAGGCACGCGGGAAGGTTGAACGACAGCCGCTCAGGCACGAGCTGCGGCTCTTTCGGGACACCATCCGGCACATCGCCGAGCGCGACCGAGAATTGTCCGAGTCGCATTGCCGGCGGAATCGTTGGCGGCAACTTGAGTGGCCCGCTACCCAACGTCGTCCAGTCGTGAAACCATTCGTCAACGATCTCGTTGGCCGCGTCGGCGTCGCGTTCCAACTGTCGCCAGCCTTCGAGCCACGCTTCCGCCATGCGGAGCCACGCCGCTTGAAATCGCTCGGTGTTCGCCGCGACCTCGGCTTCGTGATTCTGACGAAACTTGCCGAGATCCCACTCGGAACGCGACTTGAGTTTTTCAAGCCGCTGTGGGAATTCGGTGTTGGCCCAGGCCATCTGCTGATCGCGGCGTTGCGTGATGGCCGTGAGCAGCGCCGGGTACTTTTGATTGGCCGCCGCGAGTTCCTGGGCACGGCGAGCTTCAACCTTCTGCAATGTCGCGGTCAGTTCGTCGTCCGCTTTCCGAATTCCCGCGTCGCGCTTTGCCGTGACGACCTTCTGCCACGCGAGAAATTTTTCTTCGCGGTGTTTTCGCTCGGAGTCCGCCAGCTTCTGCCAGCGTTGCCGATGCTTTTGTGCGGCCATGTGTCGCTCAAAGATCGACTCGTAAATCGGGGCTGACTGACCGCGTCCGATCGACAGCAGAATGCCCGTCGTGATGCCGACGGGAAACAGCATCAGCGCTCCCGCGACCACCAACCACTCTTTCTGTTCGAGGTTGTTTTCAAACAGGACTTTGGGGTCCACGAGAAACCCAGCGATGCCCCACAAGATCGCCCAGCCGGCCAGCGCGAGCAGGTGTGGTCGCCATCCCTGAAACAGCGCGGGGATTTTCAGTTTGCCGAGTTCTGCGAGGTGCGTCTTGAGTCCTTCGCACGCCTCATGAAATTGAGCCGACGCTGTGTCGAGGTCGTTCGTCGGTGCAGTCTTCTCCGGCCGGGGAGGTTCGACTTCCACTCCTTGCCGACGCTTGAGCATCAGCAGGTCGGCCTGCATCTTCAGCGTCGTCAGCTCATTCTCTTCGATCTTAAGCTGCTCGTTCGTCTTGCCGGTGTTCGTGCAGAAGGTTTCGTACTGCACCTTCGGGCTGCCTTCGGCTTCTTCGTCGAAGTACGAGGTGACCATCCAGCGGTCTTCTTCGTTTTTCTTGCGAGCGGTTTCGGTGTCGTCGGCCGCTTGCTGCTGGATCGCGAAGACGACTTCTTGAAACTCGTGGTTGGCGACATCGTGGTCGTCGGCGAACTGCGTGCCGGCTTCGACCACCGCTTTGTCAAATTCGGCCTGAGTCGCGGTTCGCTCACGCTCGTGAGTTTCCGTGCGAGTCGCGACCGCCGAGGTGAATTCCTTTTCGGTGCGTTCCGCGTCAATTCGGAATTCTTCAGCCGCTTGTTGTTCGGCCTGGACTCGTTGCTCGACCAGCGTTCGCAGTCGAAGCCACCACTCGCGCTGAGATTCTGGAGCCAAGGGATCGCCGGCAACAGGACCGGTCGGTTCGAGTGTGCGATCGTCAGATGTGCTCATGGTCTCATGCCGAGTCATCAGAAGTGCCCGTGACGAGGATATCGGCCAAACCAACCGCTCGCTACGCCTTGCGGTACACGACTCCGCAGTCAACTTGCTGAAAGCCGACGGATTTGAACGTCGCCAGTGCTCCAGTGTTTTCCTCGGCAATGTGAGCTTCGGCCAGAGTCACCTGCTCCTGCCGCATGCGGCGGATGACTTCGATCAGCAATGCCTGAGCGTGTCCTTGCCGGCGCGAGACGTCTTTGACGATTAACTCGCTGAGTCCGATGGCTCGCTCACCCCACGGTTCGACGTACAAATCCATTCCGCTGACAGTCATGGTCGCGACCGCTTCGCCGCCTGTTTTAGGAACGAGCCGAAATTGCACGTTCTCCAACCGGCCCGAACGGCTGAACCACCAGAATGTGGGGTGCTCCGGCAATGCGAAGATAAAGGTCTCCATCTTGCGGCGAATCAGGCTCAGCCGAAAGCTGATCGGGTCTCCCTGCTTCAGGCTGCGTTGCAGGACGAGGAATTTCTGAGCCGGCTGATAACCCAGCTTTGCCAAGAATGGAGCGGCATCGGTATTCGAGTCCAGAAATCCGGAGACCGCCGCACCGCCGTACAGACCGTGATAAAACGCATCGCAGGGAGGGGCCGCTCCGGCTTGAATCGCGATCGCGCCGAGCTGTCGCAGGTACGACTCCGCACGCGACAGCAACTCGCGGCCGATGCCGGTTCGTCGTCGTGACGGATGCACGACGATCGCGCTGATCGCGCCGGCTTCGCGTTCAATCCAACTGCCCGAGTCATTGCTGCGAAATCCCGCATGGACGAAGCCGACGACTTGGCCCGCGTCACACGCGACGATGAACCCGTTTGGATCGAAATAATGTTGCCCGATCAGCAAACGATCGAGGGCTTCGTAACTAAATCCGCGAGCCGCACCGCGTCCCAGATCGCTCTCGTGCCACAGCCGCACAAGCTGAGGCAGATCGCTATTCCGAAACGTCCGATACTCGATCACCGCGGACTCCCTCTGTTTAACCGCAAGCCGCAGGCGTGCGCGTCGAGAGCGAGGCGGTCCTCAGCCCCCTCGGCCGCGCACGCCTGCGGCTTGCGGTTAAACGACAACGGTCACTTCTTCGCCAACTGCTGCCTGGCCGCCGCCACGACGCCTTCGGGCGTGAAGCCGAACTTCGTCAGCAAGTCTTTCAACGGTGCGGATGCGCCGAACGTCTTCATGCCGATCACCGAGCCGGTCAGGCCGACGTACCGTTCCCAGCCGAACGTCGAAGCTTGTTCGACGGCGACGCGAGCCGTCACGCTCGGAGGCAGCACGCTGTCTCGGTACGACTGCGGCTGATGCTCGAACAGTTCCCACGACGGCATCGAAACGACGCGGACCTTCGCTCCTTCAGCCGTCAGTTTTTCGTGAGCAGCGACGCACAACGCGACTTCGCTGCCGGTGCCGATCAGAATGACATCCGGCTTGCCGTTGGCGGCATCGGCGAGGATGTACGCTCCCTTCGCGAGTCCACTGGCCGGCGCGTACTTCGTCCGGTCGAGCGTCGGCACCGCTTGCCGAGTCATGATCAGGCAAGCTGGCTCGTGCTTGAGCTGCGCGACGACTCGCCATGCTTCGGTGACTTCGTTCGCGTCAGCCGGTCGGATCAAGACCATGCCGGGGATTGAACGCAGGCTCGCGAGTTGCTCAACCGGTTGATGCGTCGGACCATCTTCGCCGACTCCAATCGAGTCGTGTGTGAAGACGTGAATGAACGGGATCTCCATGATCGCCGCCAGCCGAATCGCGGCCTTTGCGTAATCGCTGAAGATCAGGAAGCCGGAGCCGTAACCTCGCACTTTGCTGAGCGCCATCCCGTTGACGACTGATGCCATCGCGTGCTCGCGAACGCCGAAGTGGAAGTTGCGACCGCCGTAGTTGTCGGCCTCAAAATCGCCAGCTCCCTCGAACGTCAGCCGAGTCTTCGTGGACGGTGCCAAGTCCGCCGAGCCGCCGATCAGCCACGGATAATTCTTCGCGAGAGCATTGAGCACTTTACCGGACGAATCACGAGTCGCCAGTCCTTTCGGATCGGCGGGAAATACCGGCAAGTCTTTGTCCCAGCCGTCTGGCAGTTCCCGATGCTGCATCTTGTTGAGGTGGTCGGCCAACTCCGGGTGTTGCTTCGAGTACTCGCCGAACAACTTGATCCAGGCATCGCGGGCGGCATGACCGCGCTGGCCGATGCCTTGTTGGAAATGTTCGTAGACGCCATCGGGAACCAGAAACTTGGCATCCTCCGGCCAGCCGTATTTCTTTTTCGCTCCGGCGATCTCGGCATCGCCGAGCGGCTCACCGTGAGCGGAGTGATGTCCCTCCTTCGTCGGGGCACCGAAACCGATGCGACTCTCGACGATGATCATTGTCGGCCGGTCGGTCGTCTTCTGGAACGACCCAATCGCGGCACGCAGCGCGGCCAGGTCGTTCGCGTCGCGGACGTGCTGCACGTTCCAGCCGTAGCCCTGGAAGCGTTTGCCGACATCCTCGGTGAAGGCCAAGTCCGTTTCGCCTTCGATCGTGATGCGGTTGCTGTCGTAGATCCAGCACAGGTTCGACAACTTGAGGTGCCCGGCGATCGACGCGGCTTCGGCGCTGACCCCTTCCATCAAGCAGCCGTCTCCGCACAAGGCGTAGACGTTGTAGTTGAACATCTCGAAGCCGGGCTTGTTGAAGTGGCTGGCCATCCATTTGCCGGAGATTGCCATGCCGACGCTGTTCGCCAGACCTTGACCGAGCGGCCCGGTCGTCGTCTCGACGCCGGATGTCCAGCGGTACTCTGGATGTCCGGGACAGCGGCTATCGAGTTGCCGGAACTTCATAATGTCATCGAGCGACACGGACGGGCTGCCCAGCGTTTCATACTTTGTGTTGACCGCCTTGACGCCGGTCAGATGCAGCATCGAGTACAGCAGCATCGAGGCGTGGCCCACCGAGAGCACGAACCGATCGCGGTTCGGCCAAATCGGATCGGCGGGATCGAACCGCAGCGTGTCCTGCCAAATCGTGTAGGCCACCGGTGCCAAGGCCATCGGCGTGCCAGGATGTCCGGAGTTGGCCTTCTGCACGGCATCCATCGAGAGGGTACGAATCGTGTTGATCGCCAGTGTGGCGTGATCTGACTGCTGAGACATGTGCGAATTGAACTTCCAGAAATGAGACGGCCCAAAAACTCCCACGGGCGGGGACGAGGCTTCC
>CAZILR010000202.1:0-8457 GCA_964539995.1 uncultured Planctomyces sp. | reverse complement strand
CTGCGGGTGATGAAGTCGCTGATGACGACCGCCCAGCACTTCTGGGGCACCGTCACCTACGCCAACGGCATCGTCAGCACCAAGCGTTCGATCCTCGGCGAGTCCTACGGTCCGGACGGCACGCCGCAGATCGTGCAGCACGTCGTCAGCGAGGACGGCGGCGTCTACGAGCACGGCAAGCCGGGCCGCGCGCCGACCGCCGAGGAGATGAAGAAGCACAGCTGGTCGGCCGTGGCCGTGCCGCTGCCGCACTGGGAGGTCACCCAGCCGAGCAACGTCTTCCGCATCTTCGAGCAGGGCAGCCGGCTCGGCACCGCAGCACTCGGCCTCAACGGCCTCGCCTCGCCGGTGCCCGGCCTGCCGGACAAGAACGAGGACCCGGGGCGCCCGAACAACCGTTCGTCGGACCGCGGCCTCGGCACCCTCAACCGCGTCGACCTGCCGACGTTGAACGTGCACAAGACGCGCCTCAACGACCCGCACCTGTCGATGTTCGGCACCAACGACCAGCCGGGCGACTTCCGCGGCAGCGGCTGCACGGCCTGTCACGTCATCTACGCCAACGACCGCTCACCGGTCCATTCCGGGCCGTATGCCAGCGCGGGAAATCGTGGGCTGTCGCTCAATCCCGATCCGACGATTCCGAAGGATGAACCCGGCCATCCGATCAAGCACGAGTTCACCACCGCGATCCCGACCAGCCAGTGCATCGTCTGTCACATGCACCCCGGAACGAACGTGCTGAACAGCTACCTCGGATTGATGTGGTGGGACAACGAAACCGACGGCGAATTCATGTACCCGCAGCAGCAGAAGAATCCGACCGCTGAGGAATTCATCCGCTCGGCAATGAACAACCCCGAAGAGGCTTCGGCGCGAGGCAATTGGTCCGATCCAGAATTCCTCGCGGACTCGGCGAATCTCAACACGCAGTTGCGGCACTCGCAGTTCGCCGACTTCCACGGCCACGGCTGGGTCTTCCGAGCCGTCTTCAAACGTGACCGGGAAGGGCATCTGCTGGATCACAAAAACAAGACGATCGAAGACGAAACGACCGCGAAGCTCAACTACGCGATGCTGCATCCCGACTGCCGAGCCGAGAAGGACGGCATGCCGGTGCATTTCATGGACATCCACCTGGAGAAGGGGATGCACTGCGTCGATTGCCACTTCAAGCAGGACAATCACGGCAACACGAAGCTCTACGGCGAGGTCCGCGCTGCCATCGAGATCGCCTGCGAAGACTGCCACGGCACCGCCTACGCGCGAGCGACTCTGCGCACGAGCGGCCCCGCCGCGCCAGAAGGGGGGACGAATCTCGAAGCGCTGGCGACTCCGTCCGGCCAGCCACGGTTCCGTCGAGTCGGCAACAAAATCATCCAGACGTCGATGGTCGAAAAAGATGGCGATAAGCCTCGACAGTGGGATGTTCCGCAAGTGCTCGACACGATCACTCCCGGCCATCCGCGCTACAACGAGAAGTCGCATCTTGCGAAGACCGTTCGCTTCGATGGCGATGACATCGTTTGGGGGACTCGGCCGAAGGACTCAGCCAAGTGTGCTCACGACAGCAACAAGATGACCTGCGCCGCGTGTCACTCGTCGTGGAATCCAAGCTGCTACGGCTGCCATCTCACGCAACGAGCCAACATGAAGATGCCGAACCTGCACAACGATGGCGACGTCAGCCGCAACTACACGTCCTACAACTTTCAGACGCTGCGCGACGACGTCTACATGCTGGCCAAGGATGGCAACGTCATGAAGAACCGCATCAGCCCAGTGCGATCCGCGTGTGCCGTGCATGTCGGCAGCTACAACAACAACCGCGAGTCGATTTACGTCCAACAGCAAACGATTTCCGGCGACGGCTTGAGCGGCATCGCGTTCTCGACCAATGTGCCGCACACGGTGCGTGGCAAGGACGGCACCAAGCAATGCAACGACTGCCATCTCAGCAAAGACGAAGACAACAACGCCATCATGGCTCAGTTGTTGATGCACGGCACGAACTATCTGAACTTCGTCGGCCGCTACTGCTGGGTCGGAGCGGGCGAGCACGGCCTGGAAGCGGTCGTCGTCACCGAACGAGACGAACCACAATCGGTGATCGGCAGCACGATGCACAAGATCGTGTATCCCGACAACTACGCCGAGCACATTCATCACAGCGGCTACCTCGAACACTCCCACGAGCATCCTGGCCGCGACGTCTCCGAGCGGCTGACGCATCCGCGCCGTAAGCCGAACATTCAGAGCCTGCAAGCTCGTGGCGAGTACCTCTACGCGGCTTGCGGTGAAGCGGGCTTGCGAGTCTTCGACATCGCCTTCATCGACCACAAGGGCTTCTCCGAGCGGATCACGACGGCTCCCGTTTCGCCGTTCGGTCAGCAGTTTTACGTCCCGACGAAGGACGCTCGCTTTGTCACCGCTCCGGCCACGACCGCGCCTGATCCGACTCGCAAACAAGACCCGGAAAACGAAGAGCCCGCGGTCCACATGCTCTACGCCTTCTTGTACGTCGCCGACGCGGAAGAAGGACTCATCATGGTCGGAGCCGGCACGCTGCTCGACGGCGATCCGACGAACAACTTTTTGAAGCGCGATGTGACTTTCAATCCGAACGGAATCCTCTGCGGAGCACGACACATTTCATTTGCGGGGACTTACGCCTACATCTGTGCGGACATCGGCATCGTGGTTGTCGATCTCAGCACGCCGACGAATCCGCGCATCGAAACGGTCATCGGAGCACCTTTTGTCAATCAACCGAACGCGGTCCAATTCCAGTTCCGCTACGCCTTCGTCACCGACTGTGAAGGTCTGAAGATTCTCGATGTGACTAACCTCGCGTCACCCGAACCGAAGGCGTCGTTGCCACTCGACGAGTCTCGCAATCTCTACGTCGCTCGCACCTATGCCTACGTCGCGGGAGGACATCACGGCTTGGTGATCGTGGACGTCAAGAATCCGCTCGAACCGAAGATCGACCAGATCTACAACGCCGACGGCTGCATCAACGACCTGAACGATGTGAAGCTGGGCATCACCTACAACAGCGAGTTCGCGTATCTCGCCGACGGTCACAACGGTCTGCGAGTCGTGCAGCTCACGAGTCCTGAAACTCCTGGCAACATGGGCTTCAGCCCGCGTCCGACGCCACGGTTGATCGCCACGAAGAAATTCGCCAAAGACGGCCATGCCCTGTGCATCGCCGAAGGAGTCGATCGCGATCGGGCCGTCGATGAATCCGGCAATCAACTGAGCGTTTTCGGACGCATTGGTGCGAGACCGTTCAACCTCGATGAGCAACGGCATCTCTACATGCACAACGGAAAGTTGTGGAAGGTCGATAACCAACCGGACTTCTTCCGATCGGGCTATCGGATACCAAAGTCCTCAAGTACGGTTCGGCGGTAAAGAGGATGAACACTCTTGCCCGTCTCCCTCGAAGTCGAAAACACAGTCACCCACAAGGAGGAATAATGACAGACGCAGAATTGATCGAAATGGCTCGCGCTCGGACGAATTCGAAGATTGGCTTTTACATCCACGCTTCGGTCTTCGCGATCGTGATGGTGGCATTGTTCGCAATCAACTACTTATCGACCCCCGACAAGGCCTGGAGCTTGTACCCGTTCTTGGGCTGGGGTCTGGGCGTGGCGATTCACGGCGTCGTAGCGGTCGGAGTTTTCGCCTCCGGTTTCAAAGACCGGATGCTGCGCGATGAGATCGCGCGGATTAAAAGCGAACAAGGCACTCACGCTTAACTGAGTGCGAACAACGCATCGTTGGTGGCCGTAGCTGCAAGCTTGCAGCCGAGTCTCCACAAGCGAGCAGCTTGTGGCTACGGTTGTTTGTCAGCCTCTCATTGAGGACGGACAAGATGTCTGTCCTGCTTGGGCCCCGTTTTTGTTCTTCGCGATAGGTTTCGCGACTGAGTGCTTGGTTCCCTTCGACGCCTGCGGTGCCCACCGTGAGGCTTTCGATTTTGTGATTTGGCTTGCCCCACCAGGTTCGAATGCGAGATCATCTTCCCGATCACGTTGCCGCCGACTTTTGGGACACCTTCTCAAAGCGAGGGATCTGCGATGCTGAGCATTCTTGGCCAAGGGACAAAACTGTGCGACGGAATCACTCGTCGCGAAATGCTGCGAGTCGGCGGCTTGGCGTTCGGTGGCCTGACGCTGGCGGATGTGTTGAGGAGCCGAGCGAATGCTGGCTCAGGCGCGGGACGTCCCAAATCCGTCATCATGATTTGGCTGCGCGGCGCGATGTCGCACATCGACAGCCT
Organism: uncultured Planctomyces sp.; assembly: GCA_964539995.1. GTDB lineage: Bacteria > Planctomycetota > Planctomycetia > Planctomycetales > Planctomycetaceae > SXKJ01. Next base: position 4,163 of record CAZILR010000202.1, on the reverse strand, counting down.
GGACATGAAGCCGAATGCTCCGGCCGAAATTCGAGGCGAGTTTCAACCGATCGCCACGAATCTTCCCGGCGTGCAGATTTGCGAGCACCTGCCGAAGGTCTCGCAGATGTTGGACAAGCTCGCCATCGTGCGCGGGATCAAGTCCATCGACCTGGGGGATCACACGCCGCACTTCATCTTGACCGGATTTGGCGAACGCGGAAAACGTCCCGTGTTCGGTTCGGTCGTCAGCCATCTACGACCACATGCGGGCGGACTGCCGCCGTATGTCAGCCTGATGTACAAGCCGCCGGGATTGTACGACAACGAAGGCCCGACCTATCTCGGCCCCGCGCATCGGCCGTTCGTCCCCAGAGCGGAGGGGCTGGCGAACCTGAGCCTTGCGAAGGGAATCTCGATGGATCGCCTGCGTGACCGCCGCCAGATCCTTCGCGAGTTTGACACGCTGAACCGTGATGTTGATGCAACCAGCGGACTGTCGGTGATCGACGGCTACACGCAGCGAGCACTGGAGATGATCACTTCGCCGAATGTGCGAGAAGCGTTCGAGGTTGGTCGCGAGCCGCCTGAAACACACGCTCGTTACGGCAAGTACTGCGAGAACTTTCTGATGGCTCGGCGGTTGGTCGAGGCGGGCGTCTCGGTCGTGACGCTGAAGGTTGGCGACTGGGATACTCATGAGAAAAACTTCAGCGAGATGCGTGCGCAATTGCCGCAACTCGATCAAGGCTTCCACGCCCTTGTCTCCGATCTGCACGATCGCGGCCTGGACCAAGACGTTGCCGTCGTGCTGTGGGGCGAGTTCGGCCGTGCTCCGCGCATTTCGCGCGGCGACGGCCGCGATCACTGGCCCGAAGCCGGCGCGGCGGTGATCGCCGGCGGCGGATTCAAGATGGGTCAAGTCATCGGCGAGACGGACTCGCACGGCGGCCAATCCGTCGGCCAGCCATACACGCCGAGCAATGTGCTCGCCAATTTGTACCAACACCTCGGCATCGATCCGGCAATCACAATTCCCGACCACAACAAGCGGCCGATGCACGTGCTTGACGACCGCCGACTCGTTCAAGAACTCATCGCATAGGACGCGCCCGAGTCCCCGAATTTCCCGGCCGCCCAACGATAGGGATAAGTTGCCGGGGCCGCCTGCAAGACCTTCATGCCGCGCGAAACCAGGATGGCGGCCCCGGTCAGCTTCATCCGCTGGTTCGCTGGCGATTCGCTACCAGAACCGCCACCACGGGCCGCTCTTCGGTTTTGGATGCCTCCAGTGCAGGTCGAATCGCCCCGATGTCTCGACGTTTTCCCAACCCGGCGGCAGCACTGGGCTCTTGATCGAGAACGGGGCTAAGCGGCCGGAGCGGTGATACAACAACTCCTCCGACGCCGTGAATCGGCCGCAGCACCGCAACCCAATCAACGACTGCTGCCCATCCTCTGATTCGACACCCGCGTCAATCCACTCGGGTACTTTCCCGGATCGCCAGAGATACTTGACCACCTCCTTGGTCGACCAAGGGCCGAGAAACTCACCTTCGAGCAATGACTCGTCCGGGAACACCACTTCGTCCCCGACTCGCGGATTGCCGTCGAACGACTGATTGGGGTAGACCCGGAACACCATGTCGTCGGGGAGCTGTTGCAAGACATGCTCGCGCGCGAAAAGGATCACACGCTGTCCCGCCTCGCGCAGTCGCTCCTCGAACGTACCACGGTCCACGACACCTCCGCCAGCGAACAGTGAATTGAGCCGCACGCGGCCTAACACAATTGACCATTCGCGGTGCGGCTACAGAACGGTGACTGAAACTACCGATCGGGATTCAATTTGCCAATTCGTCCGTTCGGAATTTCTTTTGCTCCCCATCCGTGTTAGCAGCCTGGTGAATTTCACCCCACCCCGCTTGTCGGGGTGGTTCACGGGATTCTGCACTACTCGAACCCCCGAAGAATTTCAGTAGTGCAGAATCCCGCGAGCCACTGGGACAAGCCCAGTGGGGATTTTTCAACAGGCGGTTAGGCGGCGCGCCGACTAACACCAATCTCCTCGCATATCGCGATGGTCGTGATCGGCCGCGTTCGAGGTCGCCACGACCGTCAGGTCGGGTTCATCACGCGCGGTAATTGTCTGCGATCCGTATCACGTCAATTTTCCACGGAATTCTGTAGGTCGCGTAGCAAAGGCTCGACGTCCGACAGGCGAAAATTGTGCGGCGTGTTGTAGTGCGGAGGATAACTGAGCTGCCGGAGCAATTTGGCGAGCGTTTCCTCGCGGCCGACCTGCGAGAACGATTCGCGACCAGTCGCGCGACGAGAGGATTGCGCCGCCGCGACGATGGCAAGATACCGCTGAGTCTGCCCATCCCAGGTCGGAAGCCACTCAGCATCGGATTCGATGGCGAGCAGGCGATGGAGCAGTTGAGACGTTTGACCGGGATCGGCACTCGTGAATTCCAGCGAGCGCGACCAAGCAGCAAGATCGCGACTCGATTGCTGTGCGGTTGGTAGTAGCACGCTGGCCGATGTCGTTCCGAGCCGAGATTGGTTGACCACGTTGAGCAGCTTGGTCAGCGACGCATCGGCGGCGGTTCCCTCTTGGCCAAAAGTCGCCTGCGACTGACGAACGGCGATGCGTGCCGGAGCCATCGTCCATGATCCCCAGCGTGGTGTGCCGAGCGGGTTGGACAACGTCGGCCGTCCACGAGTCGGTTCGGCGAGGTCGTGATGGCAGGCGTGGCAATCGAACTCCGCGAGATCGGGAGTGACCTGTTTGGCCCCGCTCGCCATCGCGGACTCGGCACGAGCAACGGCAATGTCCGACATCGCCTTCGCCGAGACTCCGTGACCGATCATCCAGAGCCGCAGCTCTTGAACTGGATCACGCTGACGCTCGGCCGCGGCGTCCCAATGCTTCGGCAGCAACTCGTGGTATGCCGACATCTCGAAGGTGAGCCGAGGATGTCCGGCGGCGATGAGGTCGTGGTCAACGGTCGCTCGAGACGATCCGACGTGGCACGCCGCGCAGGTCTCCGCGCGAACCGTCAGCGAACGGAGATCGCGAAAGCCGAATGCAGACTTCGAATCGGGTGACAGCGATCGCCAGGAACGTTCGGTGTGCCGCGCGATCCAGGTGCCGGCAGCGCCGTGACAGCTCTCGCAACCGACGCCGTATTCGACCGCGAATCGTTCGCCATGTTCGACGCCGTGCAATGACGCCGTGGTCGAATGGCACGCCAGGCAGCGAGCATCGGTGTGCGCGGCTTTGAGTCCGAGTTGTTGAGCCATGCGAATCGACGTGTCGTTGAAGAGCACGTCGAATGCTCGGCGGTGCGCGACGTCGCGCGTCAGCCAGGCCGTCGCCTCGCCGCCGTTCAAAGACTTGCCGCCGTGGCAGCTCGCGGCCGTGCAACCAGCGACTCCGACGATTCTATGCGTCGCGACCTCGTCCGCAGACAGGCCAGTCGTGGCCGCAGCGATCAGGCCGACAGCAATCAGGCTGCGATGAAAAATGGACACGAGCAGGATTCCTCGTCAACGACTCTCAATCTCTTGGCTCTCGGCATTCAGCGTGTCTCGGATTGCGGATTCCGGTGCCATGAGACGATGCCGATGATCCTTGGCGTCGGCCGCTGGTACGATCTGAGCCGCCGCCAACTTCGATGATTTGTGAGTTGTCAGTGCAATCGCCAGAGTCGGAATGATCGAGCGATTTTGACTCGTGGTCTGGCAAGGAGGAAGGCCGTTATTGGGAGGGAACAGATTGATGTTGTTGCTCTCGATGGAGAACGGAAACAGTAGCAACGGCCTTTCTTGGCCGTTGAATTGCCGACGGCCAAGAAAGGCCGTCGCTACGGGCGCAATGGGGCGATGACTCGCGAGGCATGCTGTTTGTTGATCTGCACGGTGTTCTTGGCCGTGACCGCGTTCGCTGGGAAGGCGAGGCCGATTGGCTCACCAGTATTCGGGTTCGGCTCGAAGAACGGAGCACCGGTGCTCGCAACAGTGACTCGGATGCGATGACCCTTCGCGAAGATTTGGCTGATCCAGCCGACCTCGAAAGCGACCTTCTCGACCTTGCTGGGAGTGAAAAAGACTTCCTGCTCGAAGCCGTCGCGGTAGCGCCCACGCCGGATGTAATCGACCAGCAGGATCGAGCGGCCATC
>CAZILR010000201.1:0-8490 GCA_964539995.1 uncultured Planctomyces sp. | reverse complement strand
CGGAAAGACGACGGCACCGACCTGATAATTGGTCCCCGGAGCCCAATAGCTCGGAAGAAACGGAGCGGCCGGAACTGGGCCCGGAGGAATCGGAGCGGACCCGGAGAAAATCGTCCCCGCTGGTGCATACGACAACGCGCGGAACGGCGGACGATCGGCGAGGTCGGGGGGTGTTGTGCCGCTGACATTGCGATCGTACTGCGGATGCCAAGTGTCAAAAACAAACGGAGTGCCCCCCAACGGGGCATACGTTCCGCCATTGAAAAGTCTTGCCGCTGCGTAATCTCCCAGAGCCGCGTCATCGGCGGTTCCCACGATCCCGTCATCTCCAGGAGCCGTATCGGCCGTTGAGTGACCGGGTACAACAAATTGGCCGAGGCGCTGATCCCACACTTCCACTCGAAATTCATGGACGTTGGCGAGCAGCAAATCGACTCCCGGTCGCGACAGTGCGGTGTTCGGTTGAAACTGATTCACGGCTCCAAAATTGGGATCCAATGTCAGCTCAGTCCCGGCCGCATCCATGGGATTGCCATTCCAAGAGCCTGGCGGTGTCGGCGGCGCTGCCGAGACGGTCTGCGGATACCCAAACCGAAAATGAGACGTCTCCTCATGTGTGAAACGTCCAAGGAACGCGAGCGGAATCGCGGCGGATGGGGTCGCTGTGGAGAATTCACGAGGCAGACCATTCAAACCTGATCCGGCAGTGACGAATGCATTGTGGCCAAAGCGATTCCATGTCTGCCCCAAGGATGGCAAATAAACTGGCGATGCGGGGGTCGGTATCACGTCGTTGTCCAACGCGGCTAATCCATGAAAGTTTGCGTAGCGATTGCTTGGAAAAGGACTCATGGGAAACACCGGCCCGAAGACCGCTGAAAAGTCGAAGTCACGCCAAAAGCTGACGCTTCCAAAGGCCGTCGTCGCCTGTGCGTCGTAAACCGGAACCGGCATCGTCGGCGATCGCACGAAGTAATCCAGGTTCCGATCGAACGTGCCGCTCCCGTTCAGATCCTCGCCCATATCGAAGATTCCATTGCGATTGATGTCCTCGGAAAACGTCGGTTGCGCCGCTCTGAGAGGGTCAACTCCCGCCGACGGAATCGGATCGCGCAAGAGCATGACTCGGCGATACAGCCGCTTGCCGCGCAGGAAGTAACTGACTTCGGCCGCTTTCGACGAGGCGGCATTGTTTTGGATGATCTGCCCATCGTCCCGTTCCGGTTGATTAGGGTTCGACAGCAGATTCAACGCGGGCGTGGCACCGGCTCCCGCGTAGAGCGGGATGGCCTTGCCGTAGTACGGCGTCTCGTCCGAGTTCGCCAAGTTGACCGTCACCAACGTCGTGAATTGCAGCACATCGTCCGTGTGATCCGCCGGGTTGTTGAACGAGATCGAAAAATAGCCGCGCCGCGCATTGAAGTTCAGCACGCCATCCGACGAGACGTTGGTGGCGGCCTCTTCGGGAAAGAACGGTGCCAGTCCGCGAAACGAGCGTTTATCGAGATCGGCGCGCATGACCGTCACGAAGTTGCGCGTGTTCTGATCGTTGTCCGACACAATCCTCTGTTTGGTCACCGAGCCGCTGGCCATCTGAAAAATTTCGGCGAACATCACCATCATCAGCAGCACCAACGTCACCGAAACCAGCATCTCGACCAGCGTGAAGCCCGTTCGCGACGAAGCGGGCAGAGCCTCTCGTGTTCGTCGTCGATCTGTTCGCGAGCGGTTCATGATCTTGCCTCTTCCGTTCCTCTAAACCGTAGGGTGGGACGAGCGGCGTTTCGACGCGACGGCCCACCATTCTGCCGTGATCTTTGATGGTGGGCCGGCGCTCGAAGCGAGCTTGTCCCACCCTACAGCTTCCTTCTGTTGCGCGAACCCCTACTCACGGTTGTTTGATTTCCAACGAGAACACGTTGACGACGCTCGGATGCACGATCACTCCGCCGCGTGTGAGATTTCCGTCGCCGTTGCGATCTTCCAAGGGAAGGTCCAAGCTGCCACTGGCGTTCACATCGTCCGTGCTGTTCGCTCGAATCGTTTGATCGAGCACCACATCGACCCAATCCTCGTTAGACCCCGGCCCCACGCCGAACTGCTTGTTCTGAATCGCTCGGATGCGATACCAAAACCCGTTCACCGTGTCGAACACATAACCGCCACGCCGCAGCTTCGGACGATCTTCATCCGAATCTGCACTCGACACCTTCACGGTCACAATCGAGTTCGGAACATCGTCGCTGCCAGGGTATCCCGCCTCCGCCACGTCGTTCGCTCCGTTGACTCCGTTGTCGTCACCCGTACCACCCGGCACGCCGTTGGCTCCCAGGTTCCACATCCGAAACTCACCGTCGAAAACCTTCTCGTTGACCGGATTGAAATTTCGTTTCGAGAAGACCACGACATCCACACTGGCCGGCCCGCTCGGACGCTTCCGCACGGTCAGCATCCAGGTGTAGACCTGATCGTAGACCTCGATGCGAACCTTGCCGATGTTCGGAGTGGCTCCCGTCAGCGGCGAGACTTCAAACCTGGTCGGTAGAAGCTGCGGTGCCGCTGTCACCCAATCAATACTGAAGGTCGTCGTGTTGACGTTGACGATCGGACGGACCTCGCTGTGCGTCCCTTCGATGTCGAAGATGATCGCGCGATAATAGGCACCTGGAGCCAAACTGATCGCCGAGAGATCGGCATCGTTGTCCAAATTGATGCCGGTGATTCCCGTCACTGCGCCAACCGTCGTCGTCGTGACCGACATCGCTTGCGATTCAGTGACCTGCTTCCAGTTGTCTGGCTGAGCCACCAACTCGGACGCTCGAATTCTGGCGGCAATCAACTCGGCCGCGTTCGCGGGATACGGGATCGGGAACAGCGTCGCCCCCGGATATCTCCGTGGCGGCGGCACGTTCACAACAGCCGCCAGGGTATTCCCAAAGTAATCACGCGGTGAATTGCCCGCCGGCGGCGGCAGAATCAGTGGTGCCGCTGCCTGTGGATTCGCCGGATTGGCGGGATCGTAATTGAACTCCTGCCAGCCCAGCGGATCGACGATGTAGTTTCGGCCCACGAACGCTCGATCGTACGGCGTCGTGTCGGCACCTCCGGGAGGCCAGACACCATCCGGGTTATGAATGAACGGCGGATCGATATCCAACAACGCTTCGGAGTTGAACCGCGTGATCGTCGAGTTGGTTTGCCGGCTGGCTTCCAGGGTGCGCAGTGTGGAAATCGGAAACAAGGTGGCGACCGACACCAACCCGATGCTCATGATCATCAACGACATCAGCACTTCGGTCAGCGTCGTACCGGCTCGCCCCGTCTGCGTCGCGGCGAACGGCCAGCTTGCCGCCGAACCTCCACAAGCTGGCAGCTTGTGGCTACGGTGTTTTTCTCGCTGGCCCGCCATCTCGCGGAGCGAGACGGTGGGATCAAGTCTCTTCCGCGTCCTCATTGGCTTTGCCCTTCACCCTGCGCCGCGAACCCAAACGGATTGTCGGCATAGCCATCGCCGTCACTGTCTGTCGCGTCGATCTGATGCGTCGAGACCTTGCCGGTCTGTGTAAAAATCGTCGTCAGCAACCGCTGACCAATCTCACCATCTTCAGGACCAAATTGATTCTGACCCGGAATCAACGGCGCGAGCTGAGTGGCCACATCCGCGTACCGAGGCAATCGCCGCAACGGCGCTCCCCCCGTGTAGACGCCGACATCGACCACCTTCACGACGTCCTTCCGCTCGGTCAAATACAAGTTCATCAAACCCACCGCCGCCAAGGGCCCGTACACCACTCCGCGCGGCGAAAACATGATGTCCATGTGCCCGGAGTAGGTGCCGGTATTCAGCACGCCGTTTCCGTTGGCATCTTCACCACCATCAATCACCCCGTTGGCAATCACGGTGTCTTCACCGCGGCTCGGACGCCAATCGGCCGGAAGGGCGGAGCCATCCAAGTCGATCACGACTCCCTCTGGCAGCAAGATCGGTTGAGCATCCGCCAAGATTCGCGGCGGCAGTTCGAGAACGTAAGTGTTGGGACCAGTTCCCTGAAACGCGATGACCTCATTCGGAGCGGTCGTGCCGGGATCGCGGTACGGCGTCACCAACTGCAAAACCTGACTCGTCGGAGTCACGCGATGCGTCAAGACCGTGTACCAAGATCCGTTGTCATCATTAGGAATCTTGATCCGCGGCGCGTCCAGATCGAGCAGTCCGTTGTTGTTCTGATCCTCACCCGGATCAAGCTGACGATTGAAATTGAGATCTTCGTAGACTCCCAAAAAACCGCGATCCTTCAACGTCGACCAACCGCACGCGACATCGCCTCGCACAATCAGCACTTCAGGACCGTCGGCCACATTATTGCCATCTAAACGTCCGTTGCTGTTCGTGTCTTCTCCACCATCAAGGCGGCCATTGCCGTTGGCGTCTTCCTCGAAGTCCATCCGCTCCAAACGAATTCGACCCGCTTTCCAATCTTTGGAAGCGCCGACATAAATCAAACTGCTCACCATCCGCGGTTCGGCGGGATCGACCAACAGCCGCAAGCCACGCGGCTCACGCGCGAAGATCGCTCGGTCGCGAGCACCCTCCAGCGCCGACTGAAGCTGCCGAGCACCAGATCGAACACGCTCCGAATTGAATCCAAAGTCAATCGCCACTGCCGTGATCGTGATCAGAACCAGCATCACCGCGATGACGACCAGCAACTCGACCAGCGTAAATCCGCTTGGCGTTGACGCACGACCGAAGTGTGCTCGCTGGCCGTGCTGGGACCGCCAGAGCTTGGAACATGGCCTCGAAGTGATTTGCTCTCGCTTCATCTCACTTCCTCTTTCCGGCTCGCCGATTGCGATTCGTCAGGTTGTCGGTCAATGGCGAGATCAAATCCGTGCTGACACCTCCGACCATCGACGCGGTCGTGATGTCGAAAGGACCGCCTGCTCCGTGCCGTGGCTGAGCCAAGATGCCCAAGTCTGCGTCGAGCACTCCATCGCCGTTGGTATCCGTCCCCTCGTAGGGTTCAAACAAGCCGATCAACAAATCTGATCCACCTGAGACCACCAACGGGGCATGATAGGTATCCAACGTCGGAAACTGCGGCTCGCAAATGGCATTCGCCCCCAACGGAGCCGTGCGCCCTGGAATCACGGTGGCCGGATTCGTGACATCTCCCAGGAAAGGATACTGCGACTTCACCCACGTCGAGATCAGCCCATATCCGTCATCCGGGTCTTCGCTCAAAGAGTCCCACTGTCTCGTGGGGAAGGCGGGCGTTGGTGCCAATCCAGACATCAACAATCCAGCGATGAGCCGCATGTCGCCCGGAGCCAACGCCAAGGCCACGTCATCGGTTCCCAGCGTTCCGTAGAACAACAGATTGGCTCCACCATTTCCCGGCACACCATCGCCACCGAACGGCCCGTTCGGTTTCAACAGCCGCGTTGGCCAGCGATAGAAACGCAACGGCTGATCCCATCCATCCAGAAATTCCTTGAGTCCATCGCCATCCGTGTCACGCGCTTCGGTGTCCAAAAAATCCAAATCACCAACCGGAGGAACGCCAAAGCTCTGCATTTGAGTCACTGCGTAATACAGCAACTCAGAGCTCTCGGTCACATGACGGCTGCCTGGACTGGCCTGAGAAACGAGCACCGCGACATTCGCCGGCGTCATTCCGGGAAGCTGCTCCAAAATATCGGGCACACCGTTCGTGTTCGCATCTGGACTAATCGGAGCCAGATCCTCAAACCGCTGCGGGAAAAGCTGCTTGAAGAAATTTTTTCGAGCAATGGCCGTCAGCACGTCCGGCGTAATCTCTGGAACACCAGAAGCGATCAGCGCGGCCTGAGTCGTGTTGATGTAATTCGTAAATGCGGGGGTCTTCGTCGCTCGCTCAAACCCCTTGATCCGCTCGTCCAACAACCCATCAATCTTGAGAATCAATGTCGTTGTTGCCGCTTCACGCGCCTTGCGAATGCTCGTGGTGACCGTCGTTCCCAGAATCGTGACCAACAATCCCACGATGGCAACAACAACCAGCACTTCGATCAATGTGAAGGCCAGGCGCTGTCGGCCTCGAATCCGCCCAACGATGCCATGTTTTGCCGCAAATCCCACAAACATGATTGCACTCGCCTCATTCTTCACGCGCGATCAACCGCCGAGACGTCCGCTATGAAAGTTCGTGATGTTGTCCCGATCGTCAATTCCCAAGAGCGCAGGCATCGCCGGATTGAAGAGGCCGCCAGTTCCGTAAAGCGTGTCTGCACCAGGGGAGATGATCTGAATCCCCTGAGCCTTATGGGGCACACTCATGGCCGGTGCCACCGCTGGCAAGAAATTCGAGTAGTAAGCATTGTTGATCGACATCGTCGCCGGCCCGCCATAGTTGTCGATGTTGTGCCACGGGCTTATCGGGAAATCGGTGCGATAACCACTTGTGCCATTGAAATACAAATAAGGATTGGTTTGTTGCGTCAGTGGATCGCGATACTCCGGAAACCAATCGCCGTCCTTATCGCAGAGACGCAAATTCCAAAAGGTGTCGCTGCCTGCCGTCGGCGGAGACGTCAACGGTGCTCTCAATGTCCCTTTGAACTCATGGAACGGGCCTTCGCGATTCGTGACAACAGGAGGCGCTGTGACCCAAGTTGTCCAAGTAGGCGGAGCACTGGACGGGTAAAAAGGATGCATCGGGTCTTTAGCGAATCCCACGAATCCGCCTCCCGCCGTATCCACCATCCCACCCAGAAAAAAGACAAGACATTCAGCGCCACTCAGGTTGACTGTCGTTGGCGCTCCAGGCAGGCCAGGAAACGCCATTCCATTGCTCAGTCCACCACAATTTGTGAAATCAAATTGCGGCCAAAGTTCCTTAATTGCCCCTTTATGACGCCGAGTGATCGGCGTTGCTTCCCAAGCAGCGGCAGTGGCATAGAGAGTAATTTGGCTCGGTGGCTCTTTGCTAAATGAGGCTCGAAATTTTTCGATCGCGCTCTCAAGAGACCCAATATCGGTTTTAACCTCTGCGACGCGAGCAGTTCTCATCACGCTCTGAACCGCAGGCACAAGCAGTCCAATTAGAAGCGCGATGATCACGACGACAACCATCAGTTCGATCAACGTAAATCCGACACGCGACGACCGTGCTTGTCTCCGAGAGTTCGGAGAGGATTTCCAAAGGGCTTGCATCTCGGTCTCTCCTCTATCGATCAACGCAATGACTTCAAGATCACCACTCCAACTACAAACGAATCCGACCTGAGTGGCCCCTTTCATGATCCGCAAACCTACCAACGGCCAACCTCAATAGTCGGCAGCCTACGAATTGTGACCCAACCAGGAAGTTGCCTGGCTGATGCTTTTCGGAAACAGGTCACGACAAATCGTTGAGCAATTTCACCAGCGGCATGAACAACGCGATCACGATGAAGCCGACAATGAAACCAAGGACAACGACCATCAGTGGTTCCAGTAGGCTGACCAGTCCATCGACCAAAACCGAAACTTCCTCATCGTAAACGTCGGCAACCTTATACATCATGTTGTCCAAAGCACCGGTTTCTTCGCCGACGTCGATCATATTTACGACGATGTCGTCGACAATCCTCGCTTCCCTCAACGGAGTCGCAATGGATTCGCCCTCGCGAATGGCGGCATAAACATTATCAAAAGCTCTTCGGAATACCGCGTTGCCGGCCGTATCTCGTGCAATGGTCAGCCCCTCCAGAATTGGCACGCCAGAGGCCACAAGTGTTCCAAGTGTTCGCATTGTTCGAGCCACAATAGACTTACTAAGGATTTGCCCCATCAAAGGAATCTTCAAGGCAAGCCAGTCCAAGACAAATTCGCCGGTCTTGTTCTTACGAATGATTTTCAAAATCAACCAAATCCCGATTGGGATCGCCGGAAACAAATAAAAGTACCTCACCACGACGTCACTCATCGTGATCAGCATGACGGTAATCCCAGGCAGTTCTGTGCCGAAGCCTAAGAAGATGGCTTTGAACTTCGGGATGATGTAGTACATGATGAATCCCACGATCGCGGTCGCCACAAAAATGACCGCGCAGGGGTAAATCATCGCGCCCTGGACTTTGCGTTTGAGGCTCTGCGCCCTCTCTTTGAACTCGGCGAGGCGTTGCAAAATGACTTCTAGCGCTCCGCCAGCCTCACCTGCCTTCACCATATTCACATAAAGCCCGTCAAATGCCTTAGGCTGCTTTGACATAGCTTCTGATAATGTGCTGCCGGATTCGATGTCCTCAATGACACCAATCAGTGAATTCTTAAGTGGACCCGGTTTTGCCTGCCCTTCAAGAATTTTAAGACTTCTTAGGATAGGTAGCCCTGCGTCCTGGAGAGTAGAGAGCTGGCGTGTAAAGCTGCAAAGATGCTTTGCCTTCACCTTCCCAAGAGAAAACCCTTTCTTCTTCCTGGGGCCGGCCGTTGGCTTCGTCTTCTTTTCAGCATCTTTCTTCTTGCCT
>CAZILR010000200.1:0-8502 GCA_964539995.1 uncultured Planctomyces sp. | reverse complement strand
GTTCGGCATCGGCGATGATCTTCTTCATCTCTTCTTCGATGCGCGGGAAGTCGTCTTCGCTGATCTTCGTGTCGAGATCGAAGTCGTAATAGAAGCCGTGTCCGGTGGTCGGACCGAATGCCAGGCCGACTCCGGGATACAACCGCATCACCGCGCGAGCCATGACGTGCGCGGCCGAATGTCGCATCACGGCCAACGCCTTGGAGTCTTTGTTCGTAATCAGCTTCACCGGGGCCGGCTCGGAGCCAGAGCCGACTGCCTCGCGAATCGGCCGCGTCGCATCCACGATCGTTCCGTTGATCTCGGCCGCGAGCGTTGCAGCGGCCAATCGTTCGCCAATGGTCTTGGCCAGGTCGATGGCGGTGAAATTTTCCGGGTACTCCTTCACACTGCCGTCGGGAAGTTGAATCTGAAGCATGGGTCTCGTCGGTCCTTCATCACAAATGGGTCAGGCTGGAAAGCCTAACCTACGTTCGTTTGCCTCGGCCGCCGGTACGAAGGGCGAACCGCCTCAGCAAGCGGCGGGAGTGTAGTCAGGCTTGGCCACGGACACACCGTCAGGAAAGGGTGAACTCGATGAGCCAAAAGTTGTCTCGGCTGGTTGTGTTGGTCGGCGTTGTGCTCTCTGGGTTTCACCGTGTTTCAGAGGCAGAAGATCACAACTGGCCGCAGTGGCGCGGGCCGCTGGGAACAGGCGTCGCACCGGACGCCAATCCGCCTGTCGAATGGAGTGAAACAAAGAACGTCCGCTGGAAAGTGGCGTTGCCGGGCAAGGGGCATTCGACGCCAATCGTTTGGGGTGATCGCATCTACCTCACGACGGCGACCCCGTTTGGCGAGAAACTGCCACCGAAACACAGCACCGCTCCGGGGACGCATGACGGCGTGCCGGTGATTCAGCGGCATGAATTCGTCGTGCTGGCGGTCGATCGTCGCGATGGAAAAATCCTCTGGCAGAAGTCGGTCCACAAAAAGCTGCCGCATGAAGGGGGACACTACACCGGCAGTCTCGCATCGAATTCGGCGGTCACGGACGGTGAGCATGTCTTCGCGTTTTTCGGTTCGCACGGGCTGTACTGCCTCGACCTGAACGGCGGTGTGAAGTGGCAAAAGCAATTCGGCGAGATGCAAACCAAACATGGCCACGGCGAGAGCTCGTCACCCGCGTTGTTCGGCGACATCGTCGTGATCAATTGGGATCACGATGCGCAGTCGTTCGTCGCCGCGTTCGACAAACGAACCGGCAAGCAACTCTGGCGCAAAGACCGCGACGAGGAAACCTCGTGGTCCTCGCCGATCATCATTGAGCACGAAGACAAGCCGCTGCTGATCGTTGCCGGGACGAATCGCGTTCGCGGCTACGATTTGCCGAGCGGCAAGGTCGTTTGGGAATGCGGTGGCCTTTCGTCGAACATCGTGGCCACGCCCGTCTCGGCGGAAGGAATGCTGTTCGTCGGCAGCAGCTATGAAAAGCGAGCACTCTTCGCGATCAAACTGGACGCCGCTCGCGGCGACATCACCGGCAGCCCGCGCGTTGCCTGGAGCCGCTCGCGCGGCACGCCCTACGTCCCTTCGCCGCTGTTGTACGGCGACTCGTTGTATTTCTTGACGCACTACCAAGGCATCCTCACACGCGTGAACGCTCGCACGGGCGAAGACCAGCCGGGATCGATTCGACTCGGCGGCATCGACAACATCTACGCTTCGCCCGTCGGAGCCGGCCGCCGTGTGTACGTCACTGATCTCGACGGCAACACGATCGTGCTGAGCCATGAAGACAAGCCGCGCGAGCTGGCCCTCAATCACTTAAACGACGTCTTTGCGGCTTCGGCGGCCATCGTCGGCCGCGAACTCTTTTTGCGCGGCGAGAAGTTTTTGTACTGCATTGCGGCCGATGCCAAGCGCTGAAACACTCCGGCGACCCCGCGTTGGCGCAAGGAGTTCAGCATGGTTCGCCTGCTTCCGGCATTCTGCTTGTGTCTTTGTGTCCCGATCCTCGCTGCCGCGGAGCCTCCCGCTCAATTTCCCAACACGCAGCCGCTGCCGTGGGACGACGATCTCGCCGATCGGATGATGGACGGTCTGCATCGCTTCGTCGAACGGAAGATCGAGCACGCCGTCGCGAATCGGCAGCAGTTCTGGAAGCGAGACACGTCATCGCCGGAAGCCTACGAGAAGTCGATCGCGCCGAATCGCGAGCGGCTGAAGAAGCTCATCGGCCTGGTCGATCAGCGCGTGTCGCCGCGCATGGAATTTGTTGCCGGAGACGACTGTCCCGAAGTCTTCGCGAAGTCGCCGGACGGCCGAGCGATGCGGGTCCGTTGGGAGGTGCTCGACGGAGTCACGGGCGAAGGAGTGATGGTGGCTCCTTGGGATGATCCCGTCGCTCACGTCATCTTGCTGCCGGATGCCGGTCAGACTCCGGAGGAATGGGTCGTCAAACAACAAGAGTTTGTCTGGCGGCTACTCGCGTCCAAAGTGCAGGTCGTTGTGCCGGCGCTCATCGACCGGAGCGACGAATGGTCGGGCAATGAGTTGGTCGCTTTCACCAATCAAACACACCGCGAGTGGATTTGGCGGCAGTCGTACCACATGGGCCGGCACATTCTCGGTTTTGAAGTTCAGAAGACGCTCGCGGTCGCGGACTGGATTCAAAAGCGTTTCGATCCCGCCGCGAAAATCGGAGTGGTCGGTTACGGAGAAGGAGGCTTCGTCGCGATGCTGGCGGCGGCTGTCGATCCGCGACTGCAATCGTGCTACGTCAGCGGCTATCACGGTCAGCCTGCGAAGCCGTGGGAAGAGCCGCTCGACCGGCATCTGTGGTCGTTCACGCGCGAATTCGGCTTCGCGGAATTGGTCACGCTGATCACGCCGCGCAATTTTCATTACGAATACAGCGCGGGTCCGAAATTCGACAGCCCGCTTCCCGTGCGACCAGGGCGACGAAGCGGCGCGGCCGTTGGTCGATTGGAGACGCCGTCATTGGTTGCGATGGAAGCGGAATTCAAACGCCTTCGCGAAATGCTCTCGCCGGAAGTTGTTCAAGAACACGTCAGCGGCACGATCCCCAAAGACGGACAGCCGATCGCTCCGTTGGGAATGGACGCCACGATCGCGTTTCATCAAATGCTGGGCGTCAACTTCTTTCTCGGCAAGCTGGATGTCGAGGTCGTCCACGAACCGTATGACGCGGCAAGTCGGCAGCGACGACAGGTGCTGGAACTCGAACGCTTTATCCAGCGGCTGGTGCGCGAGTCGGATCATACGCGCGACAAATTTTTTCCGGTGACGGCGCTGGCTCAGCCGAGGTCGGTTGAGAAGTTCACTGAAGCAACCGCCAAATTCCGCGAATACTTTCGCGACGAGGTGCTCGGCAGATTTGATGATCCGTTGCTGCCGTTCAATGCGCGGTCGCGGAAGATTTATGACAAGGAGAAGTGGGTTGGGTACGACGTCGTGTTGGATGTCTTTCCGGATGTTTTCGCGTGGGGGGTGTTGCTGTTGCCGAAGGATTTGAAGCTGGGGGAGAAACGGCCGGTCGTCGTCTGTCAGCACGGTCGCAACGGCGTGCCGAAGGTTGTCATCGAGAACGACGAGAAGGCGTATCACGACTACGCGGCGAAGCTGGCCGAGCGCGGCTTCATCGTGTTTGCTCCGCACAATCCGTATCGCGGCGAGGACAAGTATCGGTTCCTCAGCCGCAAGGCCAACTGTGTGAAAGCGTCGTTGTTCTCATTCATCCTCGCGCAGCACGAGCAAATCTTGAACTGGCTGTCGTCGCTGCCGCAGGTCGATCCCGACCGCATCGCGTTCTACGGCCTGAGCTACGGCGGCGAGACGGCCGTGCGCATCCCGCCGCTGCTGGATCGGTATTGCCTGTCGATCTGCTCGGCCGACTTCAACGACTGGGCGCGGAAGGTTACCTCGACCGACGCCAAGTACAGCTTCATGTTTACGGTCGAGTGGGAGATGCCGTACTTCGACATGGGCTCGACGTTCAACTACGCCGAGATGGTCGCGCTGCTGGCCCCGCGTCCGTTTATGGTCGAACGCGGCCACTGGGACGGCGTCGCTCCCGACGAATGGGTCGCCTACGAATACGCCAAAGTCCGCCGGATGTACGACACGCTCGGCCTCGGCGACCGCACCGACATCGAATTCTTCGACGGCCTCCACGAGATCAACGGCAAAGGTACGTTCGAGTTTCTGCACAAGCATTTGAAGTGGCCGAAGCCGTGAGCAGAGATCATCAATTCCGCGAAGCAATAACGACCCGTAGCGACGGCCTTTCTTGGCCGTCGTTCGTTGTTTGCGAGCTGCGACGGCCAAGAAAGGCCGTCGCTACGTCACTTCCTCGACATCACGAAAGCCGCAACCAAGCTGCTCCCAATCGGGGTGAATCCATCGTCGCCATCGTTCATCGGTACGCGGATTCCGGCCGATGTACTGCACAACCCGAAAGAGATGTTCGTCGTCGCGAACAATTCGGTCGTAGCTTTCCTCCTGCCACAGCGACGAACGGCGGTCCAGTCGGCGATTGACTTCGTGCGCCACATAGCCTTTCCAACCATCGAGGATGTCCTCTAGTTCCCGCTCGCCATCGGGCCTCACGACGACATGGCAGTGATTCGGCATCACAACGAAGCAAGAAACCAGATACCGTTGCCCCTGAAAATAGAGCAACGCGTCGGACATAACCTTCGCGAGTTCCTGGGGCCGAAACACACACTCGCCATGTCCCTCATCCATCCAGCCTTCGGCGAGTCGAAAATGCTCGCGAGCAAATTCTTTCCATGCCGCGTCCGAGCGCGGTTCGGGATGAGAGCGTTCCCATTGCTCGCGCCATTGGCGGAGTTGTTCCAACTTGGCTTGCGGGAGCGAGTCCGCCAATCGAAAGGTGACGAAATAGGTCGCACCTTTCTGCCGCCAATGCGGCAGACGGCGATGATAAATCTTGATCGGCAGATCGGGATACAAGCCACGGAACCCCGGCGGCGACGGCGGGAGATTCAGCACTTCAACGGTCATCGCAATTTCGCTCTGCTTGGATCAATGTTTCGTTTTGTTTCGTAGCGACGGCCTTTCTTGGCCGTCGTTCGTTCGTTGCTTCCAATCCCCGACGGCCAAGAAAGGCCGTCGCTACAATTCACGCCTCATACATCGCAGACCTTCGCGGCGTGGCGGAGGGCTTCGATTTTGTCGGGCCAGGTGGGGATGAATTCTTGGGCGACGAAGCCGCGGTAGCCAGTGGTGAGGATGGCCTGCATCACGGCGGGGTAGTTGATCTCTTGCGTGGCGTCGAGTTCGGCTCGGCCGGGGTTGCCGGCGGTGTGGTAGTGGGCGATGACGTCTTTGTATTGGCCGATGCGGCGGATCACGTCGCCGTTCATGATCTGCACATGGTAGATGTCGAACAGCAGCTTCATGCGCGGCGAGTCCACTCGGCGAATCAGCTCGACGCAGAAGTCCACGTCGTCGCCGAAGTAGCCGGGATGGCCTTTCATCGGATGGCTGCTGTCGCGCGAGTTGAGATGCTCCAGGCAGAGGTTGATTTTCTTTTCCTCGGCGTAGGCGATGACCTGCTTCCAGCACTCGACGCAGTTCTTCGCTCCCTGTTCGTCAGAGATGCCTTTCTCGCGTATGCCGGTGAACGTGATGACGTTCTCGCACTGATGCTCGACGGCCAGGTCGATGCTGGCACGCAGTTTCGTCAGGCAGAATTCCTGGTTGTCGCGGTTGAACGGGCCGCGAGCGAACCCGTGACTGCTGACCAGCGAAACCTTCAAGCCCAACTTTCGCACGGCCGGATAGTGCTCCGCGCTGATCCCTTCGATGGCCTCCAATCCGATCTCGCGGCAATGCCGAGCCAGTTCCTCGGCCGGCATCGGATTGAAGCACCAGCCCATCACCGATTGCCGAATGCGACCGTTGCGAATCTTGAAATCCGGTTCCACCGGCCGGTCAGCCGCGACGCTCGTTCCCGTCCCAACGGCAACTGTCCCGGCGGCCAACGTGCCAACTGCGGTCTTGATGAGGTCTCGTCGATTGAGTCGTGAAGTCATGAGACGGCTCCTGGAATCTGCTTTCGGATTGGGTTGAAGTGTCGCCACTCTGACCGCAGGTTATGGAGGTTCGCTCGATTGTTCGAGACCGAGAGTCGTTCGCTTTCGATTGGATTCCGGCAGGGCTGGTTCGGAAGGACGATTGCACGAATGGCGTCTGCGAAGCGTTCGGCTTTCCTGTCGTGGAGCGACAGGGCTACATTTCGGCCAACCACGAAAGGTGAATCATGGCCAAAACAATTCTCGGTATCGGAGCTCATTACGACGACTGCGTGTTTGGCATCAGCGGCACGCTGCTGAAGGCGGTGCGGAAGAATCATCGCGTCGTAATTCTCAGCCTGATTGGTGACTACTCGAATTGGAAGCCGGTGGCAGGGCGTCACAAGGAACTCGTCGAAGGGACGACCAAGCTGGGCAAAGAGTACGGAGTCGAGATGCGATTCCTCGACTTCACGGGGATGCGGTTCGACGTCAATCAAGCCACGAAGATCGCCGTTGCCGAAGCGATCGGGGAGATTCAGCCGGACGTTGCGTTCATGCTCTGGCCCCACGACCGTCATCCCGATCACGAAGTCGCGTCGGCGTTGAGCAAGACGGCTTTGGGACACGGCGATCGGTTGCTCGACGGTGCCTCGGCTCAGCGATTTCGAGGGACCGGCCGCATCTTTCAGTACGACAACGGCCCGCGACACACGATCGGCTTCGAGCCGAACACGTTCGTGGACGTCACCGACGAGTGGCCGCAGGCGATGGCGTGGCTCGGCAAGCTGATGGCTTTGGTTCGCAACGAGCCGTTCGATCCGGCCAAGCCCGACGGCGCGATGCACACGAAGGAGAGCATTTCCGCCTATCGCGGTGCCACCTGCGGTGTCCGCTACGCTGAAGCATTTCGCTCGGTGAATGCCTATCCGCAGGAGATTCTGTGAACGCCAGCCGCACGCTTCGACCGATGATTCCGCAGATGGCGAAGTGGCCACTCTTACCAAATTGACTTTGTTGATGGGTGGGAGTCTAATCCAAGCCATCATTTCCCGGCGGAAGATCGTCTGAGAGGGCACGAAACTGTGGAAACGCGACGCTGGAACGTCCCACTGCTCGGTGGGCATCCGATCCAGTTTGCTCGCATCGCCGGGAAGAACTCAAACTTAGCGGAGGTTTCTCAATGAAGGGCTTGATGCGAGGAATGATGGTGGCCGGCTGCGTCGCTGGTCTGGCGATTGGCTTCAGCACGCAAGTGGAAGCTCGTCCGAACTACAAGAAGGCGTTCGACACGAACTACGAGAAGGTCGCCAAGGACAACAAGACAACCTGCAACGTCTGCCACGACGGGGACGACAAGAAGAAGCGCAACAACTACGGCGAAGCGCTCGGCAAGAACATCGCCAAGATGGAAAAAGACGAGGCCAAGATTAAGGAGGCCTTCACCAAGACCGAAAAGGAAAAGAGTGCGGTCGCGGACAAGACCTTCGGTGACCTGCTGAAGGAAGGCAAATTGCCCGCCAGCAAGTAATCTCTTGCTCAACAGCAACGGCAAAATAGGAAGGCCACCCGCTTGCGGGTGGCCTTCTTTTTTGCCCTGAGTGCGGCACCCAGTGAATTACTCGACGATGATGTCCCGCACCGTTCCGCCGCCGGGGATCATCGGCAGCACATGTTCTTGGTACGGGCAAATCACATCGAGAACATACGGGCCGGGATAAGCGAGCATCTCGGCGATCGCGGCTGGCAGCTTGGCCTTGTCGCGGACTTGGCTGGCTTTGACGCCGAAGCCTTGCACGAGTTGCGTGAAGTTCGGATACGTCTCTCCGATCGTGCCGTCCCCTTGGCCCAGAGCCTCTGGGTGATCGATTGGTCCGAGATAGGTGTGTGCTCGGCTGCCGTCCATGAAGCGGTCCTCCCACTGCACGACCATGCCGAGGTGCTGGTTATTGAGCAGCAGCACTTTTACGGGCAGGCTTTCGCAGTGCAGCGTCGCCAACTCTTGGACATTCATCAGGAACGAGCCGTCGCCGTCGATGTCGATGACGAGGCTGTCCGGGTGAGCGACTTGCACACCCATCGCGGCGGGCAATCCGAAGCCCATCGTGCCGAGACCGCTGCTGCTGAGCCACCGCTTCGGGCGATTGAACTTGTAGTACTGAGCGGCCCACATCTGATGCTGGCCGACTCCCACGGTGATGTAGGTGTCGCGATCTTTCGTCTGCCGCCAAAGCTCTTCAATCGCGTATTGCTGATTGATCAGCGCCGGCGATTGCTCCTTGTAGGTCAACGGGAACTTCGCTTTCCAATCGGCGCATTGCTTGACCCACTCGTCGATCTGCGGCAGGTCGGCGTCGGTGATGGTCGCGTTCAGTGAGACCAGCACGTCTTTGACGTTGGCCACGATGGGGATGTGAGCTTCCTTGTTCTTGTGGATTTCCGAGCCGTCGATATCCACATG
>CAZILR010000199.1:0-8503 GCA_964539995.1 uncultured Planctomyces sp. | reverse complement strand
GGAGATCGTGGCGGAGATCGAGGGCTACCAGAAGGTTCTCGACGGCGCTCGCCAGATTCTCGCGGGCTACGCCCCGCGATTCGACATTGACCCATCGTGGCCCAACGTCGAACTGCGCGAAGTCGCCACTTTCAGCAGCGGTGGCACGCCCTCAAAGAGCAATCCCGCGTATTGGCAGGGTTCCATTCCGTGGGTCTCCGCGAAGGACATGAAGCGACCGTTGCTGTCCGATGCGATCGACCATGTCACGGATTCGGCAATCGCCGAATCCTCAACACAGCTCGCTCCAGTTGGGTCGATTCTGGTTCTTGTACGCGGAATGGGTCTGGCGAACGGCGTTCCGATTTGCGAATTGGCGACACCATGCGCGTTCAATCAGGACATCAGGGCCATTCATCCCAAGGCCGATGTCGATTCACGCTATTTGGCTGCGGCACTTCGACAGGACGAAACGCAGTTCAACGGCATCATCAGCACGGCGGGACACGGCACATTGAAAATCGAATTCGATCTCTTGCAGCAAATGTCTGTCGCGCTGCCGCCGCTGGACGAGCAACGGCGGATCGTGGCGGAACTCGATGCGGAAGCGGCTCAGATCGAGGCGGTGCGGGCGTTGATCCCGCGCTTCGAGGCCAAAATCCAGCGCGTGCTGGATCGGGTCTGGGGGAATGGAACGTCGTGAATGTGGCAACGTCGGGAAATGGACAAAACGATGGACATGGACAAGGCAATGGACTGGATGGACGACATGGACGTGATGGACTGAAGAGGAAGGCCCTGCGCAATCGGGGGACGGCTGGTCAGGCGCGATCGGGGCCGGGTGGCCAACCGCAGTGTCCATCGTCCATCCAGTCCATGTCGTCCATTTGGTCCATTGCAGCGCCAGTGATAGCATGGCATGGACACTATGGACTGAATGGACGAAATGGACCCAGCAAGGAAACCAAACCATGCCGGAACCGGAAAAGTTGATTCCACCGCACGGCGGCTATCGTCGTCTAAAAAGTTTTCAGGTCGCCCAACTGGTCTATGACGTGACGGTCCGCTTCTGCGAACGCTACATCGACAAGCGCAGCCGCACTCACGACCAAATGGTCCAGGCCGCTCGGTCGGGCGTGCAAAACATCGCCGAAGGAAGCCAGGCCAGCGGCACGTCGAAAAAGTTTGAACTGAAATTGACCAGCGTTGCCCGCGCCAGCTTGGAAGAACTGCGGTTGGACTATGAAGACTTCCTGCGCCAACGCGGGCTGACCGAATGGCCGCGCGATGATCGACGACGGACCGCGCTGGTGGCCCGGCGGTGCGCCACGGCGGAGGATGTGGCGGCTTGGGTTGGGGAAGTTTATGGACAAGGCAATGGACTGGCTGCCGGGAAAGGCAATGGACGGGATGGACGAAATGGACCAGATGGACTGAAGGCAAAAGGCGCTGCGCGATCGGCGGTGGGTGAAGCGCCCAAGACGGGACCAGCGTCCAAGGCCGCACCACCGCCGAAGGCGGCTGGTCCATCAAAACAGTCCATATCGTCCATCAAGTCCATCCCGTCCATCGTCCATCAAAAACCCAGCTACTCTGAAATCGCCGCCAACGCCGCGCTGGTCCTGATCGGCGTGGCGTGCAGCCTGCTGGACCGCCAAATCGCCGCCCAAGAAAAGTCCTTTGAAACCGAAGGGGGCTTCACCGAACGCCTTTACCGGGTGCGCACCCAACGAAGGACGCAACGATGACGCACGGCACCGAAGCCCAGGCGCGAATCACGATCAACCGGCTTCTGGAAGAAGCCGGTTGGCGATTTCATCCCGACGCGAACGGCCGTGCCGCCAACATCGTCTGCGAACACCGCGTTACGCGCAACACGATCGAAGCCAGCCACGATTTGGGCAACGATTTCCAAAACGCGCCGCAAGGCTTCCTCGATTACCTGCTGCTCAACACCGACCAGCGTCCGGTCGCTGTTGTCGAAGCCAAACGCGAAAGCATCGACCCGCTCACCGCGAAGGAGCAGGCTCGCGGTTATGCCGAGAGTCTCGGCGTCAGCCACATTTTTCTGAGCAATGGACTCGTCCATTACTACTGGAACCTGCGGCAAGGGAATCCGGTCAAAGTCTCGCGTTTCTTACCGCTGGACGAACTCGGCAAAGCGGCCGAGTGGCGACCCGACGCGGAGCGGCTGGCGGCCGTGACTGTCGATGAGAACTACATCGCTCTGTCGCAGGATGCGGCGTGGCTGTCGTACTCGGCGACTGAACGCGCGGCGGTGCAGGTCAACAAAAAGATTCGACTGCTCCGCGACTATCAGGTCGAAGCCGTGCGCGCGTTGCAGCGAGCCGCGTCACCCTCGCAGCATCGGTTTCTCTTCGAGATGGCCACCGGCACGGGCAAGACGCTGCTGAGTGCGGCCATCGCCAAGCTGTATCTCCGCACGGAAAACGCAACGCGGATTCTGTTTCTGGTCGATCGGCTGGAACTGGAAACGCAGGCGTGGCGGAATTTCAAAGCGTACCTCGGTCCAGACGGCATTGAGACCGTCATCTACAAACAGAAACGGCACGATTGGACGTCGGCGCAGGTCGTGGTGACGACGATTCAAAGCCTCGCGGCCCGCAACCGCTTCCTGCACGAGTTCGCTCCGACCGACTTTCAGCTCCTCATCAGCGACGAAGCCCACCGCACGATCAGCGGCAACAACCGCGCGATCTTTGAATACTTCGTCGGCGCGAAGCTCGGCCTGACCGCGACGCCGCGCGATTACCTCAAGGGTTTGGACGACGACCACGAGGACGATCCGCACGAGTTGGAGCGGCGGTTGCTGCTCGACACTTATCGCACCTTCGGCTGCGAGGATGGCCGGCCGACGTTTCGCTACAGCCTGCTCGACGCGGTGCAGCACGCGCCGCCGTATCTGTGCAACCCGGTGACGCTCGACACGCGGACGGACATCACCACGCGAATGCTTTCAGATGAAGGCTATGCCGTCGCGATGCCTGTCGCCGATGACGGGCAGGAGCTGGAATTGAGCTTCGGTAAGCAGGACTACGAACGCAAATTCTTCTCTCGCGAAACCAACGTCAGCTTCGTCCGCTGCTTTCTCGACAACGCCAAGTGCGATCCGATCACTGGCGAGATCGGCAAGACGATTTGCTTCTCCGTCAGCCGGAAGCACGCGACGAAACTCGTCGAACTGCTCAACGAGGAAGCGACTCACCGCTGGCCCGACGAATACGGAGCGGGTTCGACGTTCGCCGTGCAAGTGACATCGGACATCCCCGGCGCTCAACAGATGACGCTCGACTTTGCCAACAACAACCTCAATGGCAAATCAAAGTGGCGCGCGGCCGAGTTCCGCGATTACGACACCAGCCGCACTCGGATCTGCGTCACCGTCGGCATGATGACCACCGGCTACGACTGCGAGGACGTGCTGAATGTTGTCCTCGCGCGGCCGATCTTTTCGCCGACGGACTTCATCCAGATCAAAGGCCGCGGCACACGGCTCTTCACCTTCAAGCACGGCGACGGTTCGGACCAACGGCTTGTTGCGAAGGACGGCTTCGCGTTGTTCGACTTCTTCGCCAACTGCGAATACTTCGAGGACGAGTTCGACTACGACCGGAAGCTGACGCTGCCTCGCGGTCCAACCGGCGAAGAAGGTGGCGACGGAGGCGACACGGGCGGCGGCGGCCGCGTCGAGAGCTTCACGAACACGTCGGTCGATCTGCTGGCCACCGTCGTCCGTGAAGAAATCGGGCCTACCGGGATGAAAGCCGACCGTGAGATGTACCGCGATCGTTTCGATCGACAAGCACTGGATGCCGTCGCCGCCGACTCCGCCTTGAAAGACGCCATCGAAACTGAAAACTGGTCCGCCATCGAAGACAATATCCGCCGCTTGCTCTTCGAGAAGCCCGACGAGTTCTGGAATCTGCCGAAGCTGCAAAACCTCTTCAAGACCGACCGACTACCGACTCTGCGCGAAATCCTCGCGCGAGTGCTTGGCTTCGCGACCGGCATCTCAACCCGCAGCCAACTGGCCAACGAAGAGTTCGAGCGTTTCCTGACCACGCAGACGATCAGCTCGACTCACGTCCGCGAAATGCGGACCATCTTCACGGCATTCCTGCTGGACGCCGACTGCCGAGCCATGCTGACCGAAGGCCGCTTCGCCGAACTCCGCGCCCGCGACGCCAGCCTCTACGGATCACTGTCGCAACTCAGCATTGAAGAACGAGAAACACTGCTGGTCTATCTGCAATCGCAGGTCTCGCTAAAGCAATTCGAGTTGGCAGCGTAGCGTTGAGACCGTCACTTCGCGTCGTCCGCGCGCTTCTCGAATTTCAAGGCGGCGGAATTCATGCAGTACCGCAGGCCGGTCGGCTTCGGGCCGTCTTCAAAGACGTGGCCCAGATGTGCGTCGCAGCGGCTGCAAACGACTTCGGTGCGAGTCGCGAACCAACTGCTGCGGTCGATGACCTCGCCGACGTTGTCGGACGAGATCGGTTGGAAGAAGCTCGGCCAGCCGGTGCCAGATTCATACTTCGTGTCCGCATCAAATAGCTTCTGACCACAACAGACGCAGCGGTACACACCCGGCTCGTGGTTGTCCCAATACGCGCCGGTGAACGCGTACTCGGTCCCCTTCTTTCGAGTGACCTTGAACTGTTCCGGAGTCAGCCGCTTTTGCCATTCGGCGTCGTCTTTGGCAATCGGCAGCAGACCCGGATCAGATTCGTTCGAGGCATTCATGGGAGGAGCCTTTCGCAGCGGTGGAATGGATTCGTCGCGAGACGATCGGCCAGAAATCGCTCCGACCACCAAGATCACAGCGACGACAACCGCGAATACGACAGCACGCTTGAGCATGGCTCCATCCTCCGCTCGTCGCCGAATTCCACGAATGCTCGATTTGATATCGGCGCGAGGATTCGGCTACGTCAGGCTGTCCAAGTCGATCCCCGCGTCGCGGCGTTTCCGGCCTTCACCCGGCCCGCCGTCACCAGCGATCGCGACTTCACCGGAGTTGTCGAGGAAGATTTTGTCGCCGAGGATTTCCGCAACCACGATCTCCATCGGATTCTTCGTCGAGAGCTCGACGAGCGGGCGAGCTCCGCGGTTCAGCGCGACCAGCCGTTTTTGGATCAGCGACGACAATTTGAAGCGGCCACCAACTTTGTTCACGATCGCTTCGTCTTTGAAAACATCAAGCATTCGAGTTCCCCTCCACGCCTTTCAGGATTTGAACGATCTCGGCCGTCGCCCGATCCAGGTTGTCGTTAATGACCTGATAACGGTAACGGTCCGCCATTTCCAGTTCACGCCGAGCGGTCTGCAACCGCCGTTGAATCACTTCTTCCGATTCCGTGCCTCGTGCCCGCAATCGCTGTTCGAATTCCATTTCGGAGGCGGTGCGGATGAAAATCGTCACCGCCTCAGGATAAAGAGCGAGTACCTGCATCGCTCCTTGAACGTCAATTTCCAGCATGGCCCAGCCGCCGCAGTCGTGTGCTCGCTGCACTTCCGACTTCAGAGTCCCGTACCACTTGTCCGAGCCATGCACTTCAAAACACTCGACGAATTCCTGAGCGTCACGTTGCCGCAGAAACTCCTCTTTGGACAAAAAGTAATAGTCCTCACCGTGCCGTTCTTGGTTGCGTGGTCCTCGCGTCGTCGCGGAGATCGCCTTGATCAGTTTGACTTCGCTCTGAGCCGCCAGCCGATTCACAATCGTCGATTTGCCGGTGCCGCTTGGCCCTGACAGAACGACAATCCGCAGTCTGTTCGTTCCGGCCGATTGACCGGAGGACGAGGGCGAACTGATTGCAGAAGAACTCGATTCGGACACCGGAAACTACTCCACGTTCTGCAAGACTTCACGGATTCGCTCGACTGCCGATTTCATCTCAACGACATGCCGCGCGAGCGACACGTTGTTGGCCTTCGAGCCGATTGTGTTGACCTCGCGAAACATCTCTTGAATCAAAAAATCGAGCTTGCGTCCCTGCGACACTTTGTCGCTGAGGAACGCTTCAAATTGTTCGAGGTGACAGCGCAGCCGAGTGATCTCTTCGTTGATGTCGCAGCGGTCGGCGAACAAGCTGACCTCGCGAATCAAATCCGGCTCGCTGATCGCGACGTTCGTTCCTTTGAGCAACTCGCTGATGCGATCGAGCAGCTTGTCGCGGTACTGCTTGACGACTTCTGAAGCCGTCTTCGCGATCTCGTCGAGGCTACTGACGATGACTTGGCCATTGAGCCGCAAGTCATCACCCATTGAGCGGCCCTCGCGAACGCGGAACTCTTTGAACTTGGCAAGAGCCTCTTCCAATTGTGTCTTCAAGAACGGCCAGTCGCGTTCTGCATCAAGCTCACCTCGGCCGCTGTCCGTGACAACGCCGGGAAGCGTCAAGAAGCTCGACATATCCGCTGGCACTCCGACCGTGAGTTGCCGCGACACTTCTTTGACTTGGTTCCAATACGCGGTGAGCAAATCGACATTGAGCTTCGATGCGGACATTCCCGCGACCGGCCGGACGTCGAACGCGACCGTGACCGTGCCGCGCGCGACATGCTCCCGCACCACTCGTTCGATTTCCCCTTCGAGCGCCGCGTAGGCGTCGGGGAATCGCGAGTTCACTTTGAGATACCGGTTGTTGACGGCTCGAACCTCGACGGCAACATTCAATTGCTCGTTCTGCCCCTTCGAGGCTCCGAAACCGGTCATGCTCAGTAACACAACGCGTCCTCTGCTGTCACACAAACCCGAAGCGTTAGCGAGGGCGAACGCTCAACCGATCTCGCCTGGGGGCGGCGGCGATTTGAAGCCTTCGCCCTCGCTGACGCTTCGGGTTAATTAGGAACTGAAAAAGCCGACCCCGCAGTGAGCGAAAGTCGCTGCCCTACTTCTTTTCGCCGCTCTTGTCGTCGGATTTTGCGTCAGTGGACTCGTCGAGTTCCTTCTTCGGCGGCTCCTTGGATTTTGGGGCCGAGTCTGACTTCTTGTCGTCTTCAGGAGTCAGTTCTTTCGAGGACTCGTCGGCTTTCTTCGTCTCTGGCTTAGAGTCCTCTGCTTTTGCTCCCTCGTCCTTCGATTTGCTGCTGGACGAGCCGAGTCCCGCTTCCGACTTGGAGTCGTCGTCAGACTTTGTCGAGCCGCTGTCTTTGTCCTTTGAAGTGCTCGTGATCTCCTTTTGGGCGGTGTCGTTCTTGAATTTCTCCGTTCGAGCACGCAGCACTTGGCCGTGGATGCCAGCGAGCAGCACCCAAGCGGCGGCAATGCCGATCGTGATGCGAGTGAACGTGTCCCCCGCTTTTGTGCCGAAGGCACTTTGACCACCGAGACCGCTCAGCGCGCCGACCAAACCACCGCCGCGCCCGCGTTGCAGCAGAATGATTCCGATGAGCAGGACGCTGATGAACATCCCCAACAAAGCCAAAAACGTTGGCATGAAAACTCCTCACTCGATTCCGCGCCGTCGCAACGATTGCGAACGGCCTTAACCTTTTCGGGCCTGAGCCTGAATCCCCGCCTCAATGATCGCGATGAACGAATCGGCTTTCAGGCTGGCACCGCCAACCAACGCGCCGTCCACATCCGACTGCGACAGCAGTTCCAGAGCGTTGTCCGCTTTCACACTGCCGCCGTAAAGAATTCGCGTGGCAGAAGCAACCGCTTCGCCGTATTTCGATTTCAACTGGCCACGAAGAAACGCATGAGCCTGCTGAGCTTGTTCCGTCGAAGCGGTGACTCCCGTGCCGATCGCCCAAACCGGTTCGTAGGCAATCACGATATTGGCCATCTGCTCGGCCGAGACTTGCGCCAGTCCGGCCATTTGTTTTTCGAGCACTGCTTCCGTCTGTCCTGCTTGCCGCTCGGCGAGCAATTCGCCGACGCACAAAACGACCTTCAATCCATGCTGCAAACCCGCCGCGACTTTCTTGGCGAGCAGTTCGTCTTGCTCACCGAAAAATTGACGCCGCTCACTGTGACCGACGAGCACCCAACCGCAGCCGACATCTTTGAGCATGTCACCGCAGACCTCGCCGGTGAATGCGCCTTGCGGAGCGAAGTACAGATTCTGTGCTCCGAGTTGAACCGCCGAACCGCGAATCGTTGCACCGACGCCACTCAGGTACGGAGACGCCGGGCAGACCAAAATCTCGACGGCGCACGAGGCATATTTTCCGGCCAAGGCTTGGCTCAATGCCACCCCTTGGCTCTGCAACAGGTTCATCTTCCAATTGCCAGCGACCAGAATTTGTCGCATGAACTTCGACCTCTTCAAAAGACGACAACTCCGTCACCGGTGACGAGTTCCAGCCAGACACAACGATTGAGTGTGTTTGACTCGGTGGACGGCGGGTCGAGAATGATGACGGCCAAAGGCTTTAAGTTCAACCCGTGGCCACACGCACCTCTGCCTGACAGTCAGCTCAGCGGCTCGCTCCGCGGGTATGATCCGAGCACCTCCATCCGCACCGCCAGCCGTTCAATGTCGGAAAGCGTCCG
>CAZILR010000198.1:0-8539 GCA_964539995.1 uncultured Planctomyces sp. | reverse complement strand
GGCTTCAGCTCGCCACGCTGCTTCAGTCCAAATCGGCAGGCGGGATAGCCGGACAATTTGTGAACGGCGTCTTCCAGCGAGAACAATTTCACCTCGCGCACCAGCGGGCCGAGCACTCGACCTGCCGATCCGAAGACGCGCGGGTGCGGACGTCCCTCCAGTCGCAACGCCTCCAGCGACTTGTCGCCCGCAGCAGTGTTCGAGGCTTTCGATGAGTGACTCATCGTCGATCCGAACTTGTCGCGGTCAGAAGACCGCACTGGGCTGACACAGCCGCAGAGGATGCCGTCCGTGCCGACCATGTGCTTGGGATGCTGCAAGAACGGAGTGACCAGCGGATCGTCTCCTTCGTTGACGACCAGCAGCACTGCCAGCCGCTCTTCGATCAGCAAGTCGGCGAGCGCGTCGCCGGGGGACGAGCGGCGACTGTCCACGAAATCGCTCAGCAGTTTGCCCTGATGCCGCGAGTTCTCTTTGCTGCCAACCCAGGCGATGTGGATTTTGTCGATCTCGACACGATGCTCGGTCAGACCGCGCGTGAAGCGTTCGCGCACGACCGGATCGCGAAGTCGCTCGACGGCCGCGATGGGACCGGATTCCCAAACTTCGTAGGGGAGCAGATAGCTCAACATCGTCGAGCCGGATTGATACGGATACACGTCGAACGACAAATCAACTTCGCGAGACGCCTCGCGGTCGAGATAGGTCAGCACCTCGTCAGCCGCTTGTGGAGTCTGTGCCTTCAAGTGCGAGACATGCAGCTTGGTCCCTGAGCGGCGCGCGATCTCGACCGCCTCGCGGAGCGCCGGGAGCAAACCGAGCTTGTACCGCATGTGGGTGACGTACAGGCCGCCATGCTCGGCGACCGGTTGGCAGGCGGCGACCAGTTCGTCGGTCGAGGCGAAGCACTGCACGATGTAGTCGAGACCCGTCGAGAGTCCGACCGCCCCCTCCTCCATCGCTCGGCGAATGTCGCGGACGATGGAACGCATTTGAAAGTCATCGGGCCGTTGCCGCCCCCAACCGCACACGGCCGAGCGGACGTTGGCATACGGCACTTGGGCGATCACGTTTTGGACGTTGTGCCCGGCGATGCGGTCCAAGAATTCGGCAATCGAATTCCAGCCGGAGTACTCGTCGAGCGACATGCCGTTGAGCGCTCGCAAATAGAAAATCCAATCGCGCCAAGTCTGTGGAGTGACCGGTGCATACGAGATGCCATCGGCCATGAGCACTTCGGTCGTGAAGCCTTGCAGCGTCTTCGGCAACAGGTGCGGCGATTTCAGCAACCAGCCGTCAGCGTGCGTGTGGACGTCGATAAATCCCGGAGCGGCAACCAGTCCCGTCGCGTCGATGACCTGGCGGGCTTCCGCTGCGGACAAGTCACCGATTGAACCGATGCGGTCTCCGGCAATTCCGATGTCCGCCGAAAATCGAGGCGAGCGTGTCCCGTCGATGACTGTGGCGTGGCGAATCAGCACGTCAAACATGAGAAGCCTCCTGCGTTTCGGCCGGGGTTTCTAGCCGGACGCCCCAGCCAACAACAACACTGGATGCTTTTCTGTGCCAGCGGAGGGCGTTAGAGTCGTGCCCGCGTTGAGGAGTGAAAACTCTCCGCTCAGGAATCCCGCCCATGAATTCGCGATGGAATCCAACAGAGACGCCGACTACCCGCGTATTCGCGGTCGCCGATCAGGTCGGCTCGTTGACTGTCGCCGAAACTTTGTCGGCTCACCGGCATCTCAATCCCCGTTTGACACACGATCGCCTTCCCCGCCAATTCCCCCCGGCCAGCCGGTGTCCGGCTCGCCAACAGAGCCTTCCTCCAAGGAGAAACCGATGTCCTGGAAAACACTCGTCCTCTCTGTTTTGTCGGCGGCCATGATGATGTCCGCCAGTTTTTCCGCAAACGCCGCCGAGTTGAAGGCTGGCGACGATGCTCCCGACTTCGAGCTGAAAGGCAGCGACGGCAAGACGTACAAACTGTCGAGTTTCAAAGGCAAGCAGGCCGTCGTGGTCGCTTGGTTCCCGAAAGCCTTCACCGGCGGTTGCACCAAAGAGTGCAAGTCGATGCGTGAGAATGGCAAGCTGATCCGCGAGTACGACGTTGCGTACTTCACGGCGTCGGTTGATCCCGTCGAGGGTGACAAAGGCAACGCGGCGTTCGCCAAGTCGCTCGACCTCGACTACCCGATCCTGAGCGATCCGGAGAAGAAGACTTCCAAGGATTACGGCGTTTTGAAGCCCGATGGCGGAGTCACCAATCGCTGGACGTTTTACATCAGCAAGGACGGCAAGATTCAGCACATCGACAAGATGGTCAAGACAGAGACTCATGCCGCGGACATCGCCGACAAGCTGAAAGAGCTTGGTGTCTCCAAGGCTCCGAAGAAATAATTGGACTCGCCGCCTCACCGTTTCTACCTTCCCGATTCCGACTGCAAGTTCCTCGTTCTCGCGCGTTGCGCGGGAACACCAGCCCCGATGCTTTGACGCAAACTTGATCGTTGAATGTTTGCGAAACAAAGCCTTCCATCGTGTGTTTCCACGCCGAGCGTGAAAACGAAATAGTCGATTCCCCCCAAGTTCCGTTTCTCAATCCCAAGGAGTGTCTCATGCGTCGAATTCTGTCTGTGGCCTTTGTGGCGAGCGCGATGTTCGCCGGAGCGTTGATCGCAGCCGAGCTGAAGTCCGGTCTGCAACCTGGTGATGCTCCCCCGGCCTACAACGTCAAAGACGTCACCGGCCCCAGCGAAGGCAAGTCGCTGTGCTATCGCTGCAAGTACGGTGCTCGCCCGGTGGTCAACATCTTCGCTCGCGAGATGACCCCGGAAGTCGTCGCGCTCGTCAAGCAAATTGACGAAGTCGTCGGCAAGAACGAAGAGAAGAAGATGGCGGCGTTCGTCACGCTGCTCACCAACGATCCAGACAAGGACGAAGCCAAGCTGAAGGACATCGCCAAGAAGGAAGGCTTGAAGAATGTCCCGCTGACCGTCTTCGACGGCGTCGCCGGCCCGGAAGGCTACAAGATCGCTGAGAAGGCCGACTTGACCGTCACGATGTGGGTCGAGAGCAAAGTGCAGGCCAGCCATGCCTTCGCCAAAGGTGAGTACAAGAAGGACAGTGCCAAGACCATCGTCGCGGACACCAAGAAGATTCTGGAATAACCATTGGCGATGCTGGCGTGTCGCCCGCATCACAACAATCAGCGAAGCCCCGGTCCTTGTGACCGGGGCTATTTTTTTTCTGGTTCAGCAGGTTCGTCGGGCACGAACGTGTCGCCGTCGATCGGAATCCAATCGGATGGCGGCTCCCGATCAATCAACTCTTCGTTGATGGCGAACAGATAGAGTCGAATCAGTGGGCGAAGTGGCGTCTCTGGATTCAACTCAAGCAGTCCAACCAGCGTCTTGCCCGCCAACTGAGGATGCCCCGCTTCGATCTGGCACATGGCCTTGTACCACAGCAGCGATGCGGTCTCGTTCGCCGAAACCGATTGATTGTTGTCAAACAGCAGGGCGTGATGAGCCGGCCAAACATTGGGATATCCCAACATGTGATACGGGGATTGAATCATCGGCAAGGTTGTCAAAACGGATGTCACGGAGGACTGCTCTGACAGAGCGGTATGGTTCGCCCACAACTCAATCGCTTTGTCATATTCCCCGTGTGCGAGACGAGCCCACGCGGCCGGAACGCGCCAAGCCACTTGATTGTCCTCGGGGCCATACTCAAGCAATCCGTAAACCTCTTCGATCTCGCCCGACTCGAACCGCAAAACGGCTTGGAGAATCCTCAAATCGGGTGACCCACTGACTTCCGACGGTTCGAGATTCAACAGCCGCATCGCCTCCAGCACAAAGCCCGCCGCATACACCTGTGGGGCCAATGCCGCGGCACTCTGCCCTTGCTCCAATCGCGGATTGATTTGTTCGAGCAACGCCGCTTGCCGACTCTCGCAGAGTTCGCGCAGGGCCAATCGGTTCTGCATCGTCTCGTTTTCCTGCGGATCGTCGGCGTCAGTGGGGGGGGCCAGCTTATCAATGACGTTCAACTCTCGCAGAACCAGATCCAGGCGATTGTGCCGCTGCAAGAGGTCCACCAGACTGCCTCGCAGTGCGAGCGATTTCGGCTCCAAGAGGATCGCTTGGTAGTACGCTCCCAGCGCCTGATAGAACCGCAGCCGATTCTCGAAGGGGACTCCGCTGGCCTGCTCAATGGAGTTCTCGACGTTGAGCAAGAACGAGTACGCCTCGCCCAGAATTTGATAGGCCGCTGCGTCGTCGGCCGATTCCGCCAATCCTGCGTTCGCCTTGCGGATGGCCAAATGTGCCATGCTGAGTGCGGTTGGTTGGTCGAAGGAAAGTTGCCCGCTCATGATCGCGCGCAAGTGCAACAGCAAGTTCTCCGCCTCCAGCACTTTGTTGGAAACGTGAGCCTCTGAAGGGCTGAACGCCTTCTGAAAAGCAGAGCGAGCGCGAGGCCAATCGCTGCGTGGTAAGGCCGGGTCCGTCGTTTGAAACGCCAACTTTCGCAGCGTGAGTTGATGCTCCGCCAGATACTCCGTCAGCTCGCTTGAGACCTTCTCTTGGCGGTAGAAGACCGCGCAGTGCGACCCCAAATGCGTCAGCCGCCAATTCGGGTCCGTGAGCATTCGGAAATAAGCCGTTGGATTTCCACCGAACAACCGTGGCAGCGCGTGTGTCAGTTGAAAGTGGTTGAAGATAGAACGCCAATCTGCCAAGCGTCCGTCAGAGTCGGCAAGCGGTGTCTCCTGATCGGAGGCGGCTTTCGAGTCAGTCAATCTCGCCAGGGAAATTCGCGCCTGATCGTGCAGTGCGAGCAGGTCTATTTCACCGCGCCGCGCGAACACCGCCAGTCGGCTGTCCAAGAAGGGTTTCTGATCGATCCACACCAGCACATCTCCCTGGCTCGGCACAAAATTAAACGGCCGATCATCAAAGGAATCGGCCGTTGCTTCACGATAGGCCGAGATCATGGACCGCAGCCGGCTCGACAAACCCACGCCGACTCGCTTTCCCTCCGTTCCAAACAACGATTGATTCACCGACATCACGGCCAGCGCGAAGAAGGCCAACACCGTGATCGCTCGTCCGCCGCGAGTGAACAGCAATTCTTTCGACTCGATCGAATACGCCTGCCGGAAGCTCGCTTGATACCACTGCTGTGCGTTCAGCGTTCCGATCGCACAGGCCACAATGCTCGCGGCCGCCAATTCGTGCGACGCGACCGCGGCCAATGCGACGAACCCTGCGAAGGCCAACACGTCCCCGATGCTCGCTCGCTTCGCGTTCAACACAAGCGACACCAGCGCCGATGCCAGCACCACGACGCCCGCAAACAGAGGCAGTCGTCCCAGACCGGATCGCCACAATTCGGACGTCAGCAACGGAAACACACCAGCCTCAGCCAATCCAGAATTCGCCAAAACGTACAAACGCCAAGCCGGATACTCCGTGCCGTACAACGTGATCG
Source organism: uncultured Planctomyces sp. (assembly GCA_964539995.1). Classification (GTDB taxonomy): domain Bacteria; phylum Planctomycetota; class Planctomycetia; order Planctomycetales; family Planctomycetaceae; genus SXKJ01. The sequence continues at coordinate 3,043 of CAZILR010000198.1, read as the reverse complement.
GCGAGAACATCGACTGCACGCCGAACGGATTCAGGCAACTCACAACGAGGCTCGTACCGAGAACCTTCCAAAAATAGGACCGCTGAGACGCCGTCAAACTTGCGCGTCCCACCGCGTGGCCGACGATCTCGCCGAGTCCCCACAGCAACAGCAGCGTCAGTCCCAGAAACATCCGGTTGTCGAGATTGCTCCACAGCGCGAATCCCGGCACCAACCACCACAGCGACACCGATCCGCCGGACTTTGCAAGGATGCTCGTCGATGCCGTCGCAGCGGTTGAAGTTCGCCAAACGTGCAACCACCAAAATGTCGCCGCCAATCCAAACAGAGTGATCGTCTCCGGCTGACCAGAAAACTGCGGATGACAGGCCAACAATGTCAGCACTCCGAGAATCGAACCGAACCAACTCGAAACTCCCTCGCGACTGGTCTTACCAATTAACCACCAAGTCGCGGCCACCAGCAGCGCCGTCGCGAGCGACAACCCAATTCCTTCACCGATCGCGAACAACCCGCTCGCGATCAAGTCCCACAACCACGACATGTTGACCCAGCGATGCTCGCCGGCTGTTGACGAGAACACATCGTTTGTCGGCGGCCAAAATCCGTGAGACGCCAAATACTTTCCCGTCTTGACATGCAATAGCGTCGAAGTCTCGACAATCTGGCGACAACCGATCAGCAGCGCCAGCAACACGACCGCCCATCGCAGCATGAAGTCGCCACGGATCGCTTCATCCTCGACCAACTCCGGCGTGAGCGGTTCCCATTCGGGGAGATCGTCAACGAGAGCGGAGTTCGCAGACTCGCTCGCAAGCAACGCCGGCTCGGAAAGCGCAGTCACCGCTTCAGGCGTCGGAACAACCGTGTCCGCAACGGGAGGTTTCTCAGAGTCCGCCACAATCATCCCCAGAAATGAAGACACCACGAAGTGAGACCACCATCAACGTGCAAGAGAGCTGCAGCGTTGGAGCATTTGACCGAAATCCTCAGACAAAAAGATCATAGGTCATGCTAGGCCCACCGCGTGTTCCGAGCAACTTTGCTCTGCGAACCTCCGTGTACCTCACTTGGTTGCAATCGAGGCTCTGCTCGATACCATCCCGCCCGACACGGGTGCTTGGCAGCCTGTTGCTGCCAGGAGAATAGGGAAGACGGTTCGAATCCGTCGCGGTCCCGCCGCTGTAACCGGGGACGAACGCCGCCAGTGCCACTGAGCAGGATGCTTGGGAAGGCGCGGCTAGTAGATCGATCCGGGAGCCAGAAGACCTGCCCTGCTGTCGTTCAAGAACTTGGCTCACAGGACTCGCTTCGGACGAGTCGTGGCATTCTCATTCGCGGACGCTTTGCGGCACGGCACCTCTCTCGATCCTTCGAGGTGGCGCTGCTCTTGCGCGTCTTCTGCGAGCGGGCGGCTGCGTCGGTCGGACGGTTTCGCGTGAGTCGATTTTGACAACGGAGAATTGTCATGTCGTCATCGTTGGGACGTTCGCGTCGTTCTGGTTTCACGCTCATCGAATTGCTGGTCGTCATCGCGATCATCGCGGTCCTGATCGCCCTGCTGCTGCCGGCCGTGCAGCAGGCTCGCGCGGCCGCGCGGCGCTCGCAGTGCCGCAACTCGCTCAAGCAGTTGGCTCTCGCGCTGCACAATTACTCGGACGTCTACAAAGGCATGTTGCTGCCGTATGTCATCGAGAACACGACTCGATTGAACTACCTCACGACGTTTTCCGGTGCACAGGGGAAGGCTCAATTCTGGTTCGGGACGGTCGATTACGACAACCCGACACCGTCTCAGCAGCTCGACTTCAAGAAAGGACCGCTGGCACCGTTCATGGAAACGAACTACGAGTCCTTCCAATGTCCGGACTTCGGGCCGACGCAAATGCAAGCCGTTCGATTCGGACGCCCGGCCACCGCCTACGGCTACAACGGCTATTACCTCTCGCGCTCGTCGGGTATTGATTGGCCGCCACCGACCTACTCAGCCACACCGAGCGCGATTCCCGCCACGCGAAAAATGGCGGACGTGCTCGTCCTTTCGAGAACAGTCGTCTTCGCGGACAGTGCCCAGGTTCGCATGACGTCGTTTAGTCCGCCCGCGTTCAGCTTTGAAGAGAATTGGATTCTCGATCCACCCAGCCGAAACTTCCCCACCATCCATTTTCGACACGATGGTTCGGCCAATGTCGCCTTCCTGGACGGCCACGTCGAATCGCGGGCGCGGCATTATCGAGTGGATGTTCCCGGCTCCAACTTCCTGTCCGCCACTCAAGCAGCTTTGATGGAGCAGAACAAACTGGGCTACGTCAGCGACGGGAACCTCGACAACCCAACGCTTCGGGACGATCTGTACGACCGACGCTGAGAAATGGTCGGCACAGCCTCATTCCTTCTCCCCACATCGGCTCCGCCGATCACGACTCGGTGATCGTCTGCGAAGGAGGTCCGCACCATGCGTGCTCAACGAGCGGCTTGCTGCCGCGCGATCTGTTGTCTTGTGTTCTGTGGAATCTTGCCGGGCTGTGGTGGATCGGCACCGCCCGCCGAATCGAAGGCGGGCCGGATGGTCTACTTCGATCTCGCCACGAAGCAGCCGTTGGTGCATGACATCGCCACTTCGTTTCCGGCCGCGCATCCACAGACTGGCAAGCCGACACTTCGACCGGCGCTGTACTGTCCGACTTGCAAAAAATGGTATCCAGCACCGGATATCGATCAGGTGAATCGTGTTCCGGGTGCGGGGCAATGCCCCACAGACAAAACCGCGCTGACAACCGACGGGCCTTGGCCTGACGGCTCCGGGCCATCTGCGAAGAAGGCCCCATGAGCCGGACCACACGAAAGTTTCGATCTACGACTCGCCCAGGCCCAACTGCGCCAAGCGATCAGCATCGAGCCGGAATTTCTCAACCGACTCGCGGAGCTTCGCGACCACGAAGTGCTTGTGGTTCGCGACGTCCTGCTCGGTGATCGCCAAGTGCTCGGCGACCTCCTTGTTCTTCCAACCAAGCACGAAGAGCAACTCGATGCACTTGAGCCG
>CAZILR010000197.1:6615-8576 GCA_964539995.1 uncultured Planctomyces sp. | reverse complement strand
ATCTTCCGGCGTTCGTGGTGCTGACACCGATCTGGTCTTCGGGCGCGGCGGCGCAAGCTCTGTTCACGCGAATGTGGAGCAGCGGCTTTCTGCCGTCGAGTTACAACGGCGTCGCGCTGCGGAGCGTCGGCGATCCGGTGCTCTATGTGCAGAACCCGCCAGGCGTGGAAGCTCGTGACCGCCGAGTGATGCTCGACGCGCTGTCTCAACTCAATCAACGCCGCTTCGAGGAACTGGGCGATCCCGAAATCCAAACGCGAATCGCTCAATACGAAATGGCGTTCCGGATGCAGTCCAGTGTTCCGGACCTCACGAATCTGGCGAGCGAATCGAAAGAGACGCTCGATATGTACGGCCCCGAAGTGCTCAAGCCTGGGACGTTCGCCGCGAGTGCCTTGCTCGCCCGACGCATGGTCGAACGCGGCGTCCGAGCCGTGCAGATCTTGCATCGCGGTTGGGATCAGCACGGCAACCTGCCGCGCGACATCACGTCGCAATGCTACGACACCGACCAGCCGATCGGCGCGTTGCTCACCGATCTGAAGCGTCTCGGCCTGCTCGACAGCACGCTGGTCGTGTGGGGCGGCGAATTCGGCCGCACGGTGTACTCGCAAGGGACGCTGACCAAAGAGAACTACGGCCGCGATCATCACCCGCGAAACTTCTGCATGTGGCTGGCCGGCGGCGGTATCAAAGGGGGCGTGACTTACGGCGAGACCGACGACTTCAGCTACAATGTGGTCGCGAACCCGTGCCACCTCAATGACCTCAACGCCACGATCCTGCATTGCCTAGGCATCGACCACGAACGATTCTCGTTCAAGTTCCAAGGACTCGATCAACGCCTCACTGGAGTCGAACCGCAACGAGTCATTCAAGAAATCTTGGCGTAGCGAATCGCCTGCCTAAATTTGTCCGCTTGGGGAGACCGCCTGAAATGAGTCGTTTCACGAAGACCGCTCGATGGCTGGTTATGGCTTGTGTCGGCGTCGTATCGCTGTTGACGGGAGGTTTTTGCCGAGCAGCGGATGAGCCGGTGGACTACCTCAAACAGATCAAGCCGGTGCTTGTCGAGCGGTGCGTCGCGTGTCATGGAGCACGCAAGCAGAAAGGTGGCCTGCGGCTCGACACGGCGGCACTGGCGATCAAAGGGGGCGAATCGGGTGCGGCGATTCGGCCGGGAGACGCCGATACGAGTTTGTTGCTGAAGCGGGTCACGGCCACCGATGAGTCCGAACGAATGCCGCCGGAAGGTGAGCCATTGAAACCGGAACAGATTGCGGCGCTGCGAGCTTGGATTGCTCAGAAGGCGGAAGCTCCGGCGGACGAGCGCCCGGAACGTGATCCCCGTGATCATTGGGCGTTCAAGACTTTGGTGCGGCCGACGGTGCCGCAGGGGACTCGCGCGGAGTGGAACGCTCACCCGATTGATGCGTTTGTTGCGACGGAACATGAGACGCGCGGATTGACGCCTCGACCAGAGGCGTCTCGCGCGGTGTTGTTGCGGCGCGTCACGTTGGACCTCATCGGATTGCCGCCGACACCGGAAGAGTTGCGAGACTTCTTGAACGACTCGTCGCCGAACGCTTACGAGAAAGTGGTCGATCGGTTGCTGGCGAGTCCGCAATACGGTGAGCGGTGGGGTCGGCATTGGATGGACGTCTGGCGGTACAGCGACTGGGCCGGCTGGACCGGCGGCAAGCAGATCCGCGACAGCCAGCCGCACATCTGGCGGTGGCGCGATTGGATCATCGAATCGCTCAACGCCGACAAGCCCTACGACCGCATGGTCACGGAAATGCTCGCGGCGGATGAACTGTCCCCGGCCGATGCCGGAGCGTTGCGGGCGACCGGATTTCTCGCTCGCAATTACAAGATGCTCAGTCGAGAGACTTGGATGCAGGACACTGTCAATCACACGACGCAAGCGTTTCTGGGGCTGACGATCGGCTGTGCTCGCT
>CAZILR010000197.1:0-6605 GCA_964539995.1 uncultured Planctomyces sp. | reverse complement strand
ACGCGATTTCGCAGGACGAGTACTATCGGCTGCGAGCGCTCTTCGAGCCGCATCAAGTACGGCTCGATCGAGTGCCGAATGAAGCGGACACCGCGAAGGACGGGTTGGCTCGTGTGTTCGATGCGGATCTCGCCGTCGCAACCTACCTCTTCCGCAAGGGAGACGATCGCGATCCCGACAAAGATCGGCCGCTATCGCCCGGCGTGCTCAAGTTGTTGGGCGACGTTCCATTCGAGGTCAAACCGATCCCGCTGCCTCCTGAAGCGTACTACCCGGCGCTACAACCGCACGTTCAGAAGCAACTCCTCGATGCGGCCGAAGTGGAGGTCAAACAAGCGGACGCCGAGTTTCAAAAAGCGACCAACGAATCGCTCGCCGCAGCGAAGATCGCGGCCGGTCCGCTCGATGCCGGCACCGCCGATGCCGCGCGTGTGAAGGCGAGTCTTGCAGAGCGAATCGCGGCAGCCGCAAAGCAGCGTCTCGAATCGCTGAAGGCTCGCGTCGCCGCCGACAACGCGAAGTACGCGAACCCGCCGTCGGCGAATGCCAACGACCTCGCGCTCGCGGCGGGCAAGGCGGAACGCGAAGCGGCGTTCGCTCAAGCGGTCGTCGATGTCGCGAAGTTAGAACTGAAACGAGTTGCCGCCGTCGTTGCGCTCAAGCCGGACGACGCGAAGCTCAAGCAAGCGGTCGCTGATGCGGACAAGGCTCTGGCGGAAGCGACTCAAAAGCGAGACGCCGCCGACAAAACTCGGCAGGAACCGAATGCCAACTACACCGCGCTCGGCCCGATTCATCCCCAAACATCTTCTGGCCGCCGCGCCGCGTTGGCTCGCTGGATCACCGATCGCAACAACCCGCTCACGGCTCGCGTCGCCGCGAATCAAATCTGGTTGCGGCACTTCGGCCAGCCACTCGTGCCGACTGTGTTGGACTTTGGTCAGAACGGGCAGGCTCCGACGCATCCCGCGCTGCTCGATTGGTTGGCGGCGGAATTGATCGAGCCTTCCTTCGCGAAGACATCGGCCGCCGCGCCGTGGTCGATGAAACACCTGCATCGGCTGATCGTGACATCGCGCACCTATCGCATGGCCTCGACCCCCGACGACAAGAATCTTGCGAGCGATCCCGACAATCGCTGGCTGTGGCGCATGCCCTCACGACGCATGGAAGCGGAACTCGTCCGCGACGGCATCCTGTTCGTTGCCGGCAAGCTCGACCTGACGTTCGGCGGCCCGGACATCGACTACACGCTCGGCCTGACCGTCAACCGCCGCAGCCTCTACTTTCGCCACGCGCAAGAGAAGCAGATGGAGTTTCTCAAGATGTTCGACTGCGCGGCGGTCACGGAGTGCTATCAGCGCAAGGAAAGCATCGTCCCGCAGCAAGCACTCGCATTGGCGAACAGCGAGCTGACGTTCGTCCAAGCACGCATCATTGCTCGCCGACTGCACGAGACCACCGCGAGTGACAACGCTGCGTTCGTCAGTGCCGCCTTCGAGCGTGTGCTGTCGCGACCGCCCACGTCCGATGAAATGACTGCGACGCTCGCATTCCTCGACGAGCAACGCCAAAAGCTGATTGCGACCGGAGAACGGCTCACCCAAACCGGCGGCCCGGCGGCCGAAACCACCAAGCCCTCGGCGGATCCGGCTCTGCGAACGCGAGAGAACCTCGTGCATGTGTTACTGAATCACAATGACTTCGTGACCATTCGCTGATCGCGACACAAAGGACATCGCTATGACCCACTCACGATCCTCCTGCGACTGCGGCGGTGTTTCTCGCCGCTCGTTCCTTGCTGACACCGGCATGGGATTCACGGGCGTGGCACTCGGTGCGTTGTTGTTTCGCGATGGTGTCGCTCGTGCCGACGACGCCAGCCGCGTTGGGCCGCAGTCAGGCCCGCATCTCACGCAGCGGGCCAAGAGCGTGATTTGGATTTTCCTTTGCGGCGGTGTCAGTCACATGGAGAGCTTTGACATCAAGCCAGAGCTCAACAAGTACGGCGGCAAGTCGATTGAGGAGACGCCCTACAAGGACTTCCTCGACGAAAAGCGGATCAACAAGAATCTCGTCGGCGTGAATCCCGGTCACTACCAGCGCAAGCAATTGATGCCACTGCAAACCGGATTCAAGAAATACGGCGAATGCGGATTGGAAGTCGGTGACTGGTTCCGGCACATCGGCGAGTGCGCCGACGATCTGGCGGTGGTGCGATCACTCTGGACGTGCCACAACGATCACGGCACGCAGCTCACATGGCATACCGGCCGGCATCCGCGTGAAGGTTCGTTTCCGACGATTGGCTCGTGGGCGACTTACGGGCTGGGGGCGATGAACCAGAACTTGCCGGACTACGTCGTGCTCGGAGTGCCCACCGGCGACTGTTGCGGCGGCGAGTGGACTCACGGAGCCGGCTATCTCGGCCCACAGTACGCTGGCGTGCGGCTGAATGTCGGTGAAGCGAACCCGCTGCCGTATGTCACGCCGCCGAACGGACAAGTGCTTCCCGAAGAACAAGCGGGCGAGTTCAGCTTGCTTGGAAAACTCAATGCGCTCTCTGGCATCGACTACCCCGACGACAAGGCATTGCGAGCTCGGATCAAATCGTATGAGCTTGCGTTTGGAATGCAGGCCGCCGTGCCGGAGGTCTTGAATCTCAAGGCTGAAACGGCCGAGACTCAGAGCTTGTACGGCATGGATCAATCGACGACGCAGCCGTTTGGGCAGCTCTGTTTATCGGCGCGGAGATTGGTCGAGCGCGGTGTCCGGTTCGTACAAATCTTTCACGGCGGCGGAGGTGGCGGAGCCTGGGATGCTCACGGCGACATCAAGAACAATCACACCAACTTGTCGGCTCAAGTGGATAAACCGATCGCCGGGCTGCTCAAAGATCTCAAACGCCGGGGCTTGTTGGACGACACGCTCGTCGTGTGGGGCACCGAATTCGGACGGACACCCGCCGCTCAAGGCACTGGCCGCGACCATCACCCACAGGGCTTTTGCAGTTGGCTGGCCGGAGGAGGTATCAAGGGAGGCGTGACCCACGGCGCGACCGACGAGCTCGGATTCTTCGCCACCGAGCATCCGCACTACGTCACCGACATCCACGCCACCGTTTTGCATCAACTCGGCCTCAATCCGATGGCTCTCGAAGTCCCCGGCCGACGCCGGCTCGACATCGACATCGGCAAACCAATCGCCGAGATCATCGCAGGTGCTTCCTGATATGCGACCGGTCTTTCCGAGCACCGTTGTCGGGTTTGCGAGATTCACAAGCCGCTCGTGCTTCTGCACGATGGTTCCGCGACTTGATCTTCAGGCTTGCGACGTAATTTTTCCAAAACAAGCACGACGCACCGTCGACTGAATTCAGTCCAGGAACCTGGCAACTCGTGTGGTGGTTTCCGAGACAAGTTCCAGCGGCAATGGACCACGACGGGCCGCCGCTAGGTTTTCGGCGAGATGAGCGAGATTGCAGGTGCCAATGATCGCCGTGTGGCAGTGCGGATGCGAGAGCGTGTACCGCAGGATGAATTCCGCGCGGGTCATGTCGTCTGGTCGCAGTTCATCGAGCGTGGCTTTGTCCCAAATCTCATTGAGCGCGGGTCGCTGGATTTCTGCATCCGGGCCACCTTGGGCGATCCCGCCTCGTAGAATAATGCCGGCACCTGACTCGGCGGCTCGGCAGATGAGGTCGTGATGCTGCGGTGCTAGACAGGAGTACGGAATCTGAAACGTGTCGAACACACCGAGGTCGATCAAGGCCGAGAGATTTGGCAGTGAACTCGAAGCTCCGATGAACCGGACCAAGCCCTGATTGCGGAACTCCAACAGCAGGTCGATCAGTCCTTCGCGTTGCAGCGTCTCGGCGTCGCCACCGTGGAACTGCAAGACATCAACGTAATCCGTGCGCAGACGCTGGAGGCTCGTTTCCAGATTTCGCCGAATGACGTCGGGCTTCCAGACGTGATCGAGTTCCAGATGGTCCTGCCGTTGCGTGTAAACACAGCCGCATTTCGTAGCGAGAGAAAACTCACTGCGGCGCGCCCCGATGAAGCGACCGATCCGTTCCTCGCTGGCCCCATAATCAGGCGATGTGTCGATGAAGTTGATGCCTGCATCCAGCACGGCATTGAGAAATCGCTCGGCATCGTCGTCGCTCACCACTCGGACGCCCCAGGTCCGCGGCCCACGCAACCCCATGCTGCCATAGCCGAGTTGCGTGACCGGCAGCCTCGTTCGTCCAAGAATGCGACGCTCCATCGCTAAGAGTTCCTTCGCGTTTGCTCTCGTCAGTAGATTCGCAGCCATCGTATGACGAGGGAGATCATTCGCAAAGCGGCCTGTCATGCGGACGAGTGTGTGACGCGCAGGTGCGACCATTGACCTCGTCGGTATTCCAGGACCACCCCGCTCTCGACCTCTCGAAAAACGCCTTTTGTCTGAGCGTTGTGACTCCATCGGGCACCGGCCATAACATGGAGTTGCCTGACGCAGGTTTTGCACGAACTCACGGAATCACTGACTGGAGAAATTGATATGGCCCGTCTCCCGCTCTGTCTCATCTTGTGGTTCGCACTTCTCCTCAATGCTCTCGTCGTTCAGGCGGAAGTTGTGATTGTCCCGATGACCGATGGCAAAGGGTTCGAGGTGACGACGGCCGCCTATCGTGCGAAGTTAGATGCAACGGGGGCGATGACTTCGTTGGTTGTTTCGGACGAGGAGTTCTTTGCTCAGGAACGCAAGCTGAGCATCAACGGTGCTACCGTCGATGTTCCCGCAGTCTTTGCCAGCCATCATCGCAGTTGGACTCCGACGTTTTTGCTGACTGGCCCGGTGGCAATCGAAGGCAAAACGCTGAAGACCAAAGGCGAAGGTTGGAACTTGGAGTACACGTTTGAAGAGTCCGCGTTCACCGTCGCGTTTGGAGGTTTTCCGAAGGGAGCGAGTTACGCTCTGAACGAGGGCTATCCCAACGGCAATCTCGATTTCTGGATGTCTCCCAAACTGCATCGAGCCGTCGATGCGTTGCAGCAAGGAGATTTGGGCTGGCCCGTGAAAGGGAACCCGGAGCCGGGCAACTACACGTTCATTGCTCAGAATGGAGCGGGGGTCGAGTTCCAGAACAGCTTCTGGATTGCGACGTACGACGACCGCCGGCCGAATGTCCAATCGACTCGGCGCGGTGACTTTCTGCTGTTCGCCGATATGGCGAAGCCGCCGAAACCGATCGTCCGACACATCAAAATTCATCCGAAGGTGGACGTCGGACGATCCGTCGAGTTGTCGATCACCTCACCGAATCCGGACCACCTGTTTCCGGAAAGTCGCCCGATTGTCTTTCCCGTGCAGATCGCGGCTTACTACGGCCAATCGCTCAAAGGGAAACTGCGATTTGAAGGACACAACTATGTCTTCAAGGACAAGAAGGTCACGGCCGAGGTGCCGCTGAGCATCGACGCGAGAGCGGCGGCTCTCCACATAGACTTCGCGATTCAGCCCGCCGAGCCTGGTCATTACATCGGCAACATCATCGTCAGCGACGGCGAGAAGGATTTGTACGCCAAGCGAATTGGCTTTCTCTATCAGCCGCAGAAGGTCGCGGCGGTGAAGCCTCCGCAGGGCTTTGACGAGTTCTGGGATCACACGCTGGCGGAACTGGAAAAGGTTCCGTTGGACCTCACGCTGACCGAGCAGCCAGACAAAGAAACGGCCGCTGGGAAAACCTATCTCGCCAAGTTCCGCGCATGGGAAGGCCGCTGGGCATGGGCGTGGCTCTATGAACCGAAAGCGGACAAGCAAGTCGATGCCACCGTGCAATGCCCGGCCGTCAGCGTCTATCAGCCCGGTCAGGCTCAGCCCGCCAACGGCGAGCTTTGGATCGCCGCCGCCGTGCATGGCGGAGACATTACGAACTACCCCGCCAAGAGCGACTTCGACTACATGACAAGCGGCATCACCGATCGTGAAACCACCATGCTGCGCTATAGCTACACCTGTCTGGTCCGCTGCCACGACATCATTCGCAAGCATCGTCTGTGTAACGGCACCGTCCATGTGCGCGGAGGCAGTCAGGGTGGTGGTTTGTCACTGGTCCTTGCCGGGTTGAGGCCGGTTGCAAGCGTGACGGGAAACACGATCGCCATGATGCGAATCGACTGGACGGTGCTGGGACTCACGACCTGGGGCCCGCACGCTCCGGCCGGAGCCGATCCCAAACAAGTGGCCGAAGTGATTCGCTATTTCGATCCGCCGTGCTTCGCTCACCGCGTGCATGCGCCGATCAAGTTCTATCTGGCTCTGTTCGATTTCACGGGCCCAGTCGAGGGAGTGCTGACAGCCATCAACGCCTTGCCAGCCAAGACCGAATGCCGCCTGGTGATCGACCCCTTCGGCGGTCACTTCACCGCCAACTATGGTGGCCGAGACGCCGGCAAAGTCCCACCAGTCCCACGCTGGCTGGGAACCGACGCCGAGAACAAGCTCAACGCGAAATAGACCCGTTCGCGAACGCCGCCGCGATTACCTACGCGAAGACGTCCATGATCGGCTCCCCGCTGCAAATCGTGTGGGGTCGATTGAGGCGGTCGTGGATTTGG
>CAZILR010000196.1:4509-8607 GCA_964539995.1 uncultured Planctomyces sp. | reverse complement strand
CCACGCTCGCCAGAGCGTGGGCCGAAGCCGATTCGTTCTCGCACACGCTCTGGTGAGCGTGGCTACCATCAGCACGCAGCATTCTCGCAATTCCGAAGTCGGCGATTTTGATGCGGCCCTCTTTGTCGAGCAGCAAGTTCTCCGGTTTGATGTCGCGATGCACGATGCCACGATCGTGAGCGAATTGCAGTGCCTCGCAAATCGGCGGCACGATCGCCAATGCCTGTTGCGGCGTGAGTCGCCCGGCCGTCATCGCCTGCCGCAAGTTGACGCCGTCCACGAATTCCATCGTCAAAAAATAGAACTCGCCCGTCTGACCAAAATCATGCACCGTGACAATGTTCGGATGACTGACTTCGGCAAGTACTTTCGCCTCGCGGGCAAACCGCTCGGCAAAATCTGGATTCGCCGCGTGCTGCGGAGCCAGAATCTTCAATGCCACCAACCGCCCCAACGATTTCTGCCGAGCTTTGTAGACCGCTCCCATCCCGCCATGCCCGATCAACTTCAACACTTCGAGCTGCGGAAACGCGGCGGCTAGCTCTGCCACAGACGGCGGAGTCCAAGGCATCGCGGGAAAGCTATCGGCTCCGGTTCCCAACGCCGCTTGCTTCAGCAAACAGGCCGGACAAATTCCATTCGCCACCTCCACATCCAGCACCGCACCGCATCGAGGGCATTTCAATTCCACGGTGTTTTCTGTCATGGTTATCCGCGCCTCAGGTCAAACAGCGATCAGAATCAAGCACGCTCTCCCAATACCTGAGAGATTTCGCCGGACCAGTTACACATGACTTTTCAAAATCACAATGATTCTCAAAGACTGGCGATAACGAACCTGAAGCAGGAATCGGCCAACTGACGTGACGTTGCGACTCCATTTCCGCAGCGTAACATGAGTCAGTCGATGACGACCGCATAGGCCGTCCTAAGGATTGCTGACGAAGCACTCGCCATCAGGAGATCGAGTATGATCGCACATTGCGTGCGCACTCTCGCGCTTGTGAACTTCGGACTCGTTTCACTGGCGCTCTTCAACTGCTCTGCCGACGAACCGAGAACCCCAACAGACGTCATTCGTCCGTTCGACCAGAAGAATCTTGGGGCCTTCTCGACGTGGCTGAAGAAGACCGGACGTGACGATCCTGAGCACGTCTTTCGAATGGAGAACGGAGTCCTGCGCTGTGGCGACGAAGACATGGGTTACGTCGCGACGCGCGAGGCGTACAAGGACTTTCATCTGAGTGTCGAGTACCGCTGGGGACGGAAGAATCCCAACGACAAGTACGTTCGCAATTCGGGCGTGCTGCTGCACGGAGTCGGCCCCGATGGCTCGGCGAACGGCGTGTGGATGACGTCGATCGAGTGTCAACTCGCTCAGGGTTGCGAGGGGGACTTGATCCTCATCAAAGGGAAGACGACCGACGGTGGTTCCTATCCCGCAACGATCACGAGCACGACTCGCGTGGCGGAAGACGGCAAGACTCGCTGGCAACCGGACGGGAAGCCGACCGTCTATTCGGGCAAGCAATTCTGGTGGTCGAAGCACCAGCCGTTCTTCAAAGAGTTGATCGACACGCGCGGCCAGAACGACGTCGCGAGTCCTCTGGGAGAATGGACCAAGGTCGAATGTCTCTGCAAAGGCTCGCGGATCACGATCAAGATCAATGGCGAAACGGTCAACGAGTGCTTTGACGCCAACCCCGCTGCGGGCAAAATCCTGTTGCAGTCTGAAGGCCACGAAGTTTTCTTCCGGAACATGGAACTGCGACCGCTCCCGAAATCGTAGCCACGAATCACAAGGAACAACCCGATGACTCCCACCCCACCGACCAGCACGCGGCGCGAATTCTTGAAGACATCCACTCTGGCCACAGCGGGCGGAGCAATTGTCGGCGCGATGAGTCTTAGCCATGCCGTGCATGCGGCTGGCGATGACACGCTGCGCGTCGGGCTGATCGGCTGCGGCGGACGAGGAACAGGAGCCGCGTCTCAGGCTTTGATGGCTGACAGCCGCGTGAAGCTCACCGCGATGGGGGACGCTTTTGACGACCGGCTGCAATTGAGTCTGGAGAGCCTCAAGGCGATGGATGGTCTGGCCTCCAAGATCGACGTTCCGATCGAGAGGCAGTTCGTGGGCTTCGATGCGTACAAGCAGGTGATCGCGAGTGGCGTTGATGTGGTGTTGCTGACGACCCCTCCGCATTTCCGCCCGCTGCATTTGCAGGCGGCCGTTGAGGCGAACAAGCACGTCTTCGCCGAGAAGCCGTGTGCGGTCGATGCTCCGGGCGTCCATGCCGTGCTTCGCAGTTGCGAGGAGGCGAAGAAGAGAAACCTCGCCGTCGTGTCGGGGCTGTGTCTGCGGTATCACGCTCCGTACCGCGAGGCCGTTCGCCGCATTCGAGACGGCGCGATCGGCGACGTCCGCACGCTGCTCGCCAACGACTATCGCGGCCCGATCTGGATCAAGCCGCGTGAGCCCGATTGGACCGAGATGCACTGGCAGATGCGGAATTGGTACTACTTCACCTGGCTGTCGGGGGACTTCAACGTCGAGCAGCACGTCCACAACCTCGATGTCTGCGCCTGGGCGATGGGGGATCAATACCCGGTCAAAGCGATCGGCATGGGAGGCCGCGAGGTCCGCAAAGGCCCCGAGTACGGCAACATCTTCGACCATCACAGCGTCACCTACGAGTACGCGAACGGCTCGCGCCTCATCAGCAACACGCGGCAAATGCCCGGCTGTAAGAACGACATCAGCATTGGCGTGCTCGGCACGAAGGGCTCGGCGTTGCTCACCGAACGGCGCAACGGGGTCAGCATCGCGGCCGAGGACAAGTGGGTCTTCCGCGACGAGGCTCCGAACCTCTACCAAGTCGAACACGACGAGCTGTTCGCCAGCATCCGCGCCGGCAAGCCGATCAACAACGGCGAGTACATGGCCAAGAGCAGCCTACTGGCCATCATGGGCCGCATGGCAACCTACACCGGCCAGGAAATCACCTGGGACATGGCCTGGAAATCGAAGGAAGACCTCACCCCGCCACGCTACGAATGGGGCGAGATCGCGTCGCCTCCCGTCGCGGTGCCCGGAGTGACTCGGTTTGTGTGACGCCTGTCGTTAGTAGGATGGCCGCCCTCGGCCGTCCGCATTCGACGCGAACATAATGAACCACAAGACGGCCGAGGGCGGCCATCCTACGTCAGGACCAGCATGATGAATCCTTGCGATTTCACGCGCCGAACTTTTCTCTGCCAAATGGTGGCGACGACCGCTTCGATCGCAGCGCTACCGGCCGCCGAGCCAAAGCCCACCGAGCGCAAGCCGACCCAGTTTCAGCACGCCTGCATGACGCTCCCGTACAGTAACTTTCCGCTGGAGCGTGCGCTGACGGGGATCAAGTCGGCCGGTTATCGCTACGTCGCATGGGGCGTGAAGCACCGTGAAGCCAACGGCGAGCAAGTGTCCGTCATGGCCGAAGACGCCTCGCCAGAGACCGCGAAGACGTTGGCGAAACGGTGCCGCGATCTCGGACTGGAACCGGTGATGATGTTCTCCACGATCTATCCTGAGCATCCGCGCGGGCTGGAGGTGTTGACTCAGCGGATCAAGCAAGCCGCGGCGGCGGGGATCGGCCAGGTGCTGACCTTCGGACATACGCAGGGTGGCAACCGCGCGGTGTGGGTCGAGCGATTCAAAGCCCTCGGCCCGATCGCTCGCGACCACGGAGTGCTGATCGTCGTCAAACAACACGGCGGCTCGACCGGAACCGGCGAAGCCTGCGCCGAGATCGTTCGCGAAGTGAACGACCCCGGCGTACACGTCAACTACGACGCCGGGAACGTGATGGACTATCTGGACCTCGATCCGATCCCCGACATCCGCAAGTGTGCTCGCGAGGTCCGCAGCTTCTGCGTGAAGGATCATCGCAACTGGCCGAAGGACCAAGACTGCGGCCCCGGCTTCGGCGAGATCGACCACTACCGACTGCTCGAACCGGTCGCCTTCACCGGCTTGAAGATGCCGCTGGCCTACGAAAACATTTTCGCTCCGCTGGTGCCCCGTCCGACCACGCCGGAAGAAATCGACGCCCT
>CAZILR010000196.1:0-4409 GCA_964539995.1 uncultured Planctomyces sp. | reverse complement strand
TCATCCGTCTTGCCGAAGATTTCGTGATGCGACGTCCGTTGCCGATCGGTCATCGTCCGAAACTTGAACGTCCGAAACGTCAGCCCGTCTCGGCCCAACCGTTCTTGCACGAAGAAGACCGGGCCACGAGACGTCAGCTTGATCGCCAGCGCGATCGCCGCGAATAACGGAGCGACCGCCAACAATGCCGGCACCGAAACGCACAGGTCCAACAGGCGTTTGCCGAATGTTCGATACGGGTGTGTGAGCCAGTTCATGCCATGTTTCATCCGTTTGAGATTCACGCCGCCTTGCGAAGTGGGACTGTCTTCTCGTCCGACGAAATCGGCAACGGCAATCCTCGCTCGCGTAGCCAATGGCCGTACAAATCGGCGAGCGATTGCCAGAGGTCTTCGCGGCGGAAATCCGTCAAAACGCGGCGACGTCCCGCCTCGCCGTGTCGGTGACGCAGCAACGGATTCCGCAGATAACCGGCGACCGCTGACGCCAACGATGCCGAGTCCTGCAGCGGCACCAGCGTCCCCGTGACGCCATCGACGACCGCATCGAGTGTGCCGGTCGCCGCGTAACCAACCACCGGAACTCCGGCCGCCGACGCCTCCATCGGGACATTCGGAAAGCCTTCGCGGTACGACGGAAAGACGAAGACATCGAACAGCCCGTAATGCAACGACGGATCTTTGATCGCTCCGGTGCGAATGATCTGCGGATGATTTTGAATGCTCTGCCAAACCGCTGACGGCACGGGGTCGCCCTCTTCCGGCCAGCCGATCAGGACGAGTCGCAGATCGGGGAACTCGGTCAGCAGCCGAGTGAATGCCTCGTACAAATCGACGATGCCTTTGTCACCAGTCAAACGCCCGACGAATCCGAGCACTGGAGCCTCGACCGGAATACCCAGCGAAGTTCGCAGCTTTTCGATCTGTGTAAACTGCTCGGCCGAGTACTGAAACCGCTCGGCTTTGACGCCGTTCGACGAGCCGTGTCGAAGAACGATCGTCTTCTCTGTCGTCACCAGTCTCCGCCGGATGAACTCCTGTCGCAAACTTTCGCCGACGCAGATCACCTGATGAGCACAACTCGCCGCGATGCGTTCGGTCGTCGCAAGCAATCGTTCTTTGAACCCTGACGTGGTCTCCAGTCGCAGTCCGCGCAGTGTGTAGAGCCGCACCGGCACACCGGTCAGCTTCGCGGCGATCATGCCGAGCAGTCCCGCCTTCGGAGTCCCCGCGTTGACGATGTCCGGCCGCAGCTTGCGAAAGAGGCCGCACAACTTCGCGAGCGTTCGCGCGTCAGCGACCAGAGAGATCTCTCGCTCAATCGGGATCGGGATCGTGGCGACTTGCTCGCGCTCGCGCACAGTATCGAGCGACTCGCTAGGGGCGGCGATCACGGTGATGTCGAAGCCGCGCTCGCGCAGAAATGTCAGTTGGCCATTCATCAGGTTTTCGGCGCTGATGGCGTGCGTCGTGACGTAGGCGAGTCGTGGTCGGCGTAAAAGTGTTGTCATGTTAGGCAGCGTGTCGCCCCGATCGTTCGTTGGCGGCAAGCCAGTCGGGAAGTGAATCCAACGACGTGATTTCGTGATCGGCTTCAAAGCCGGGTTGAGCGTCCAGGTGGCCATGCTCAGTGCCTGGTCGTCGGATGCGGACGGTCTGCAAACCAAGCCGACGTGCTCCGATGAAATCTTTTTTCGGGTTGTCGCCGACGTAGACCGCATGGGACGGATCGACGTGCATCTTGCGGAGCAACTCCAAATACGGAATCGGCGACGGCTTCCAGTGCTCACGGCCAAAATCGTCGGAGTAGACGATCGACTCGACACGAAATTGCAGACCGAGAGCCTTCACCTTTCGTCGCTGCACGTCCGCCGGGCCGTCGGTCAGAAGACCAAGACCATATCGCGGCCAAAGCAACTCCAGCAGGCGATTCGCGTCGGCAAAGAGAGTCAACTGCGGCTCGTGAGACCGGTACGTTCGGACGAGGTCATCAATCAGTGCGGTGTCGTGTGACACATTCAGCTCAGCAAGGACGCTGTTGAAGATTGAGCCTCTGGTGCCGCGCTCGAATTGTCGCCAGAGCAACTCGAACAGTTCGTCTGTAGTGCTGTGCAGCCGCGAAGCCAACACGGCTGCTGCCGCGCGAAAACCACCGCGCGCGAATTCACGCTCAGGATAAAGCGTGTCGTCGAGATCAAGCAGCACGGCACTCAGAGATTTCGCGCAAACAGGGGATGTCCGCGAGATTCGCTCCGGGGACATACACGCCCTCCTCATAGCGGAACATGTAAAACTCGTCCGCGAAGTCACCGACACACGGTTCGACCCACTGGCCCAGCGCCATGCGGACAATCTGTTTGGGATAGTTCGCTCCTGCCGCGATGGACAGCGGCAGGCCGCCACCGACGCGCGGATTGATCTCCGTGAACCGAATCGCCGAGTCGGGCTTTTCACCCGCGAAGCACTGCACCGTCAGCGGCCCCGCTCCGCCGAGCTTGGTCGCCAGATCGACGGTCGCACGGATGATTCGCCAATCCTTGCAGGTGACTCCCTTGCTGATCTCGCCGGCGCGGACTTCCAGCCGGCGTCGCGGGACCGCGTTGATGATTCGGCCGTCGAGATCGCACAAGACATCGACCGTGTATTCCTGCCCCAACGCAAACTCTTGCAACATCGGCTGCGGGACATAGCGCACGAAGAAATCCAATTCCTCGCGGTTGTGAATCTTGTAGGCGTGCTGGCTGCCAGATCCATTCGCGGGCTTGATGAAAACGGGATACGGCACATCGCCTCTGCGGACGTCTTCGATCGACAAGTTGCGAACGGTCGGTATGCCACGTTCTTCAAAGAACCGCGATGTGTTCTCTTTGTCGCGACAGATTTGGACCACCGGCAACGACGAGACCATCGCCAACGTGCCCGCCTCGCGGAATTGCTCGCGATGCTCGGCCAGCACCAGTAAATCGACGTCGATCAGCGGCAGCAGCAATTGCACATGATGCCGCCGACAAACATCGAGCAGCGTCGGCACATACGCCGGATGATCACAACGCGGAATGATGTACGACTTGTCGCAGACGCTCAGCACCGCCGAATGTGTTGACGAATCGACGCCGATGATCTGACCGTCGAGGTCCAACTCGTCGAACGCCTGGCGAAATTGATTCACCAACGAAACTTTGCGTCCCGCACAGGTCAGCAGCAGCGTGAACGGAGGCTTTCCCATCCTTGGAAATCCGCTTTGTGTTGGAGATTGGGCACTCTTGTCCGACGAAAGGGCGGGCTTGTAGCTGACGATTCCGAAACGAGGCAACACGGCTTGTCGTCATACCAACCCGAAGCATCAGCGAGAGCGTGCGCTCCAGAACGAGTGGAATGGCATCGCTTGTGAAGCGTTCGCCCTCGCTGACGCTTCGGGTTAGTCTACGGTGGCGACCGGCAACAACCCCAATTCTGCCGCGATTTCACGCAGAGCGGCGATGCAGAACGCGATGTGCTCGTCGAGCTCCACGCCGAGATTCGCCGCTCCTTCGGTGATGTCTTCGCGACGGACGGCGGCGGCGAACGACGCCTGTTTCATCTTTTTACGGACACTCTTCGGCTCCAATTCTTCGAGCCGATTCGGTCGCACGAGCGCGCAGGCGGTGATGAAGCCGCACAACTCGTCACATGCGAACAACGCCTTGTCGAGCAACGACACGCGCGGGCAATCGGGCAGATAGCTGGCGTGTGACTTGATCGCGTAGATGATCTCGTCCGAGTAACCACGTTCCTTCAGAATCTTCGAGCCTTGAAGCGGATGGTCTGGCGGATTCGGCCAGCGCTCGTAATCGAAGTCGTGCAGCAGGCCGACGCTGCCCCACTGGTCTTCATCCTCGCCGAATTTGCGAGCGTACGCTCGCATCGCCGCTTCGACCGCCAGCATGTGCTTGATGAGGCTGTCGCTCTGTGTGTACTCGTGAACGAGGGCAAGGTCATCGGTGCGGCTCATGGGTCTTTCCAAAGTGCAAGAATTCCGTCCGTCGTCGAGATACGGTAGTCAGCCACGCCCTCGCGCACCACGACACGACTTATCGGCCGAAGACGCCAGCGATTTGACGCAGGAAGTTTTCGTCGGTCGCCGAAGCGCGGCACAGTTCGCGGCTGGCTGCGGACGCTCGCTCGCAACGCGTCTGCCATCTGGCTCAGCCCATCTTCGCGCCGGATACTCTGCCTGACCCACTCCACTCTTCAGGGTGAGTTCACGTCATAGCGTCGCAACATCACCCGAACAGCTTCTTGCAGACGATGCCCTCGTTGAGCGTCGCACGTTCCGGGCGGCCTTTGTGCTTGTAGACCATCTCCATGTGATCGACGCCCATCGACGCGAGCACCGTTGCGTGCAAGTCGTGAACGTGCAGGCGATCTTCG
>CAZILR010000195.1:0-8633 GCA_964539995.1 uncultured Planctomyces sp. | reverse complement strand
CGTTTCAGATCATGCACAAGGGCCGCTGTCGGACGATCGGTTTGCCGGCAGCGCAGCGGCAGTGATTCATGAATGCCGCTGTGATGATCCCAGTTCTGATTGCCCGAGCAGAGTTGCACGAACCGCACGCCCCGCTCAACGAGCCGGCGCGCGATCAGGCAACGCGTGCCAAACTCGCGGGATTCCTTGCGATCGAGACCGTACATCTCTTGTGTGGCTTTCGTTTCGCCGGAGATGTCGAACGCCTCTTTCGCAGCCGACTGCATCTTCGCGGCGAGTTCGTAGCTAGCGATGCGCGCGGACAGATCGTTTTCGCCGGGGCGTTCTGCGAAATGCTCGCGATTGATTTGTTCGAGGTACGCGAGGAACCGTTCCTGCGGTTTGCCTTGCATGTGCGGCGGCGGATCGAGATTCGCGATCCGCGGCTCGGTCGGTCGAGCGACCGTCCCTTGAAAGAGCGACGGAAGAAAACCGTTCGACCAGTTGTAAACGCCTTCAACCGGCAAAGAAGCCGGATCTCGCAGCACCAAGAAAGCCGGCAGATCTTCGTTCTCGCTGCCTAGTGCGTACGTCAGCCAGGAACCAAGCGACGGGCGGCCCGGCACGACGACTCCCGACTGCAACGCCAGGATTGACTGGCCGTGATTGTTCACGCTGGTGCGCATCGAGCGGATCACGCAGACGTCGTCGGCAACGTTGCCCAAATGCGGCAGCAGTTCGCTGAGTTCCGTGCCGCACTCGCCGTGCGGCCGAAATTTCCACGGGCCGGAGAACAGCTTACGGCTGGCTTGATCGGTGCTGTCGAATTTGAAGTCGCCGCCGGAGTACTCCTGCATGTGGTGCTTGGACAACTCTGGTTTCGGATCGAACAAATCGACGTGGCTCGGCCCACCCTGCATGAACATTGAGATCATCGCACGAGCACGCGGCTCGGCATGTGGCTGCTTCGGCTTCAGATCAAACGTCGGCCGTTCGAGCGTCGGCTTCGCGGGAGCGGCCGCGATGCCATCACGATCCATCAGCCAAGTCAACGCGAGTGAACCGAGCGAAAAACTCTGAGTGGCGAGAAAGTGGCGGCGGTTGAGCACGGTCTTGTCTCCCAATCATTCAATCGACGTACAGGAAACCGTTCGAGATCAGCAGAGCCTGACAGAAGCTCGACAAAGCTCGCTGAGTTGGGATTACGGGATTCTTCTTGTCGGCCGGCAGGGACGCGAATTGTTCGGCATGTTCGGTGAGGAACGCGACCGCCGATTGGATTTGAGAGTCGTTTGGTTCGCGAGCCAGCGTCAACCGCCACGCCAGCCGAGCTTGAGCGGCCGGGACGCTGCCGGCTTCGCGAGCGACTCGGTCGGCGAGACTCTCGGATTGATCCGAGGCGAAGTCATTGTTCATTAGCATCAACGATTGCGGCGCGACCGTCGATGGCGTTCGGATCGCACAGTTCGGGGCGAGGGTCGCGGCGTCGAAGGTTTCCAACATTGCCAACGGCATCGTGCGGCGAACCGAGATGTAAACGCTGCGACGAAATTCCTCGCCGTTGAGCGGCACCTTCTTGCCCGTCGGACGCCCCGCACCGTCGCGTGTGTCGACGCCGACGATGATCTGACCAGTTTCGTCGGGAGTAACCGGAATCGGCGCACCGAAAAGTTTTGTCGTAAGTTCACCGCTGACGGCGAGCATCGCGTCGCGCACGGTTTCGGCTTCGAGTCGGCGGATCGACATGCGGCCGAGCAGCCGATTGTCGGGATCAATCGCGTCGAGTACTTGCCGACGTCGCGACGATTGCCGATATGCGGTCGAATTCATCAGCAGACGGTGCAGCTTCTTGAGCGACCAGCCGGAGCGCATAAATTCGTCAGCAAGCCAATCGAGCAATTCCGGATGCGTCGGTGGCTCACCAAGCCGTCCGAAGTCGCCAGGAGTCGGGACCAGACCGCGCCCGAAGTGGTGCATCCAAATGCGATTCACAAAGACTCGCGCGACGAGCGGATGTTGGCCGTTCGTTAAATGTCGAGCGTAGGCCAAACGGCGGCCAGAGGTTGGCAGCGATGCGTCGTCCATCGGGATCGGCGGCGACGCCAACGAGGCGAGCACCGAGAGTTCTCCAGGCGCGACCTCTTGTTTCGGCTGAGCAAACTCGCCGCGGAAGAACAGATGCGTTGGCGGGATCTTGCCATTCGGAATTTCGGTCAGACAGTGAGCGAAGTCATCTTGCGGGCGGATCGCTCGCTGATCGGCGATGAGCTTCGCGTATCGGTCGGTGATCGCTTTGTGCTCTTCCTTGGCGTTGCGGTCGATCAGATTCACGCCGACGTTTGCCTTTGGATGATCGGCAAGCAACTGCTTTTGTTCCTCGGTTCGTTTGGCGATCGGCGTCTTGAAGGCTTCGCGGAGCTTTTCCTTCTGCTCATCGGGGAGACCTTCCAGGTTCTTCTCGCGGAAGTTGGCGGCCAGCTCTTCGATCTTTTCGGCTCGTTCCTTTTCGAGCCGTTTGATTTCGGCATCACACTTCGCGACGACTTCGCTTTGCTCAGCCGACCACAGCGAAACCAACCGAGTGTTCGGAGCCCGCCAGTTCTTCCAGTCGAGCGCCGGCTCGAAGATCGCTCGCATCCGGTGGTAATCGACCTGTGAGATCGGGTCGTAGCGGTGTGAATGACACTGAGCACACCCAACCGTCAGGCCGAGCAACGACGAACTGACGATCTTGATGGTCTCGGCGATGCACTCGTTGCGAGCGATGTCTTGATTGACCGCAGCGTCGCCGGTGCCATCCGGCCCCATGCGGAGAAAGCCGGTCGCGACCAGTCGATCCGCCTGCTCCGGGGACAGTTTCGCATACCCAGTTCGGCCCGCTTCACCGGTGAGGATCAACTCGTCTCCCGCAAGTTGCTCGACGATCAATTCATCCCACGGCCGATCGGAATTGATCGCCCGGATCAGCCAGTCGCGGTACTTGAAGGCCCACTTGCGTTCGAGATCTTTCTCGCTGACTCCGTCGCTGTCGGCATACCCAGCGATGTCGAGCCAGTGCCGCGCCCAACGCTCACCGTAGTGCGGCGATTCCAGCAGCCGATCAATCAACCGCTCGTAGGCACCCGGTTCGCGATCAACGAGAAACTCATCGACCTCCTCCGGCGTCGGCGGCAGTCCGAGCAAGTCGAAGGACGCACGCCGCACGAGCGTCACCGCGTCGGCCTCGTCCGAGAACGAGAGTTTGTCTTGTTCCAACCGCGCGAGCAAAAACGCATCGACGGGAGTCCGCACCGCATCGAGTCGCAAGACTCGCGGGACATTCGGCCGACGAATCGGCTGAAACGACCAGAACGATCGCTCCTCGTCCGTCACGTCGTCATCCGAGACCGCCTCCGGCTCCGGCCGAGCAGTCTTCGCCCCGGCATCAATCCAAGCCGCGATGATTCGCCGCTCCGACTCTTTGAGCTTCTTCTCGCCAGGCGGCATCTCACCGGAGGCAATCCGCTTCCACAGCAAACTCTCATCGTGCTTGCCCGCGACCAGCGCTGGGCCAGACTCGCCCCCCTTGGCGATCAAACGAGCCAGTCGCAGATCGAGCTGCGCTTCGCGTTTCTCTTCCTCGCCATGACATTGGAAGCAATGCGTCTTCAAAATCGGACGCACTTGCGACTCAAACACCGGCGAGGCGTTCGGCTTCGCAGTCGGCAGACGGTCCTCGGCCAACGTCGTTGAGACGCCTACGAAGAGCGACAGCAGAATGAGGCAGTGTCGAGTCATGGCGGGCTGTCAGGCGGGAGGAAGAAAGCCGCGACAATATATCGCCTTGCGCCCGCAGATTCGCGTCGATTTCTTGGAAACTTGCGGACTCAGTCCGCTGCCGCCGCACGAAATCGTGCGATTGATCGGCAAGATCGCCAGATGCCATGACCTGCCATCGGCCCGAGCACGGTTGTTGCCATCCTGACGACGCTCGGTAGTGCTGAGCTTGTCCTGAGTTTTCAAACCGAAGTCGCGAAAAACTCGATGATTCGTGGCTTGAATTACGCCACGACCTGGCCAATCCAGATTTCCGCCCATTGGCACTCCGACTGCGAACTGATGATGCCAACCGGACATGAGTGAGCCAGTTCAGACGGGATGGTCCCGCTGAGGCAATCGCTGAGCTTGGCTCGTTTCGGGAACTCCAAGGCTCAGAAGGATCCAAGCCATGACGACCCTATCGAAGACCAAGAGAACGGTTCGTGAGCTGACCGCATTGCGAACAGACGACTCCCTCAAGAAATCGGCCGAACGCCATCGCTGCTGTCGATGTTGCCGATGTTGTCGCGGCGGCCGGTAACTCCTGGACTATCCGGCGAGTGGAGGTTGTCCAGCCTCGGATGCGTGAGAGTTCTCAATCGCACTCAATCACCATCGTCGCATCAGCCAGTTCAAGCTGGCCACTCGCTGTTTGATTTTGGACGCTGACGATCGGAAGGAATCCGCCATGTCCCTCGCCACGCTCGACGTCGCTCAACCAACCACTTCGCCACGCTTCGCCGTACCGGGTATCGGCTACGCCCTCCGCGAGCAGAATCGCTACATCCTGAACGATCCCGCCATCAACGCGGTCGAAATCACCTTTGAACGAGCCGATGACCCGCTCCGAATCGACCGCTACCTCGGCGAACAGGAATTCGAGCACGTCGGAATTCACGCGTTGAAACTGTCGGTCGCCAGCCCGGACGCTCCCGGCCACAATTACCTCGACACTCTGCTAGCCATCGCCGAGGAGAACGACGCCGAGTCGATCAGCGATCACTTGGGATTCACTCGCGATGCTCACAACGGCGTCGAGATGGGACACTTCGCACCGCCACCGTTCACGGCCGCAGCTCTCGAAGCAACCTGCCGGAACATCGACTTGGTGCAGACGTTTTTTGCGCGGCGCGATCGGCGATTCTACATCGAGAACATCGCCTACCTGTTTCGCTTCGACGGGACGATGACCGAGGCCGAGTTCCTGTGGCGAGTGCTGCGGAACACGGGTTGCGGCTGGCTGCTCGACGTGACCAACGTGTACGCCAACGCGGTCAATTTCGGCTTTGACCCATACGACTTCATCGCCGAAGTCATGCCGGCGGCCGACCGAGTTCAACTGCATCTGGCCGGCGGATTCTTCGACGAGAAGGCAGGCATGTACATCGACAGTCACTCGGAACCGATCCCGGAGCCGGTGTGGAATCTGTACCGCCACGCACTCGATCAAGGCCGCCGCAAGATCGACGCGGTGTTCTTGGAACGCGATCAAAACTATCCCGATGAACGTGGCTGGCGACGCGAGATTCGCCAAGTACGAGCCATCGCCGAAGAGATGCGCAGCCCGCGCTAGTTCAAAATGGGAGATTGAGACCTGACTTTTGGAATTTGGAATCACCCCTGATCCTCCGGGGCGGAGTGTGGAAGTCTGTTGGATGATGTCAGCGATTGTTGGGAAGGCCGCTGACAAAGTCCTGCGCAAACGGATGACCACACTCCCCCCTGGAGCATCAGGCGGCATGAACGAGACGGACATGACAACGCTCACCACTAAAACGAATGACTACCGCGATCAAATTCAGCGCTGTGCCCAAACGATGGCACTGGGATATGCCGAGGACGTTCGACCGTTCCTCGCCAACGGCATGACGGTCGAACAAGTGAAGCTGTTCACCGACGGAAATCTCGACAAGCGGTTCGAGAAGGTGCTCGATCAAGTCGAATTGCTCAAAGCGGCCTTCGACAACCTGGACGATCTCGTTGACGAGTACATTCTCGAAGTGCCGCTGGCGGCTTACGACACGGGCTGCTCGGACGGGGATCGGTTTCTGCGCTGGCTCAAGCTGAGTCACGTCACGTCGCCGGAGCAGCAAGACCACATCGCTTGCCAACTGGCTCGTCACGAAGTTGAAAACGTCGCCCGCGCGAATCGCCTGGGGCATGTCCGCTTTCAAGAACTCCGCAGCATGACGGATCGGCTGACGGCTGATCTGCCCACGAATCCGAAATTGCGCATCCACCTCAACCCAATTCGCACATGGGCGACATTTCAGACCAACGTGCTGCTCGATGACGACGCGACCGCTCCGGCCGACGTGCTGTTCTTTGCGAGCGGCCACCAGATTCGCACATCGGCGTTTGAGGACGCGGGCAACTATTTCGTCGAAACCTTGGCCTCCCACGGTCCGTTCACGCTGACGGATTGGAAGCGTCTCGATCGGTCCACCTCTCGGAGCGACCTCATCGAGTTCTGCCTCGACGCTGCCGAGATGGGTCTTGTGGCGTTTGGCTGACCGAGCAATCAACCAACTCACCGAACCAATTCGCGACCGAGATCACCGGACGAATGTTGTCCTCTCTCGTCCGGCAATCTCCAATCGAAACGATTCCTCCAAAGCACCGGCCGTGGGAGGCCATTATGTTGACCGTTCAAGTCCCCTCGAAGCCGATCCGGCTGACGTCGCAGCCGTTGCCGATGACCGTTCGCTCCAACGAGTCCGGTCCTCTGCGGACGATCTTCGCTGCCAATCGAACGAAGTTGCTGCTGACCTATTTCCTGTTCAACGTCGAGAATCTGCTGCGTCTATCTCAGCCGTTGGTGCTCGGCCTGGCGATCAACGACCTGCTGCACGAGTCGTCCTTCGGGCTGTTGTTGTTCGTCGGTCAGCATCTGGCGCATTTGTTGATCGGTTCGCTGCGGCAAATGTACGACACGCGAGTTTACACCGGCATCTACACCGACCTCGCCACGAAGCTGGTCGTCGCACAGCGCGGCCGAGAAGTTGGTCTCTCCCGCGTTGCCGCTCGCAGTTCGCTGTCACGCGAGTTCGTGGAGTTCTTCGAGAACCATGTGCCGCTGCTCATCAAGTCGCTGTACTCCGTCGTCGGCGCGCTGGTGATGCTGGCGTTCTACGACCGAGTGCTCGTCCCGGTTTGTCTCGGCCTGCTGCTGCCAGCGGTCGTGCTGAACCGCATCTACTCGCGTCGCACGTTTGAGCTGAATCGCCAACTGCACGATCAACTCGAACACGAAGTCGATGTGATCGACCGCAGCCAAGAACCGGCGGTGCGCCGGCACTACGACGCCGTGGCCTCCTGGCGAGTGAAGCTCTCCGATTGCGAAGCGCTCAACTTCGGCACGATGGAAGTGTTCGTGCTGGGGGTGTTGGTGTTGGCCCTGCTGCGGACGTGCTCGACGCTGACAGCCTCGCCCGGCGACATCTTCGCGGTGTTCCGCTACGTCTTGATGCTGGTCATGGGGATCGACGGAGTTCCAAAACTCGTCCAGCAATTCAGCCGGTTGCGAGATCTGACGCAACGGTTTCAG
This sequence comes from uncultured Planctomyces sp., assembly GCA_964539995.1. Taxonomy (GTDB): domain Bacteria; phylum Planctomycetota; class Planctomycetia; order Planctomycetales; family Planctomycetaceae; genus SXKJ01. The sequence continues at coordinate 1,309 of CAZILR010000195.1, read as the reverse complement.
CGAACGTAGCCTGACTCGGCTACGTTCGGCCGTGCAGGTACTCGTTGAGGAAGTGCAGAGTGACCTCGCGGTCGTTGGCCAAGTGCGCGTTCAAATCACCGATCGAGATCATGCCGACCATCCCGCCGTCGCCACGGACGACTGGGAGATGCCGAATGCGATGCGTCTTGAAAATCGACCGGGCATCGTCCACTGACGTCTCCGGCGAGCAACAAGCCATGTTGGTCGTCATCACATCGCCGACGTGCGTCTCGGCCGGACTTCGTTGAGCTGCGACGACGCGGCGCAGCACATCCCGCTCGGTGAAGATGCCACAGAGTCGTCCGCCATCGGTGACGAGCAGCGCACCGACCGAATGCTCATTCATCCGCTGAGTGGCCGACAGAACAGTCTCGCCCTGTTCGATGGTGAGGACCGGACGTTCCGCTTTCACGCGCAAAAGATCGCTGACCGTGGCCATGCTGCCGCTCCTTGGAAGTGGGAAAGGGAGTGACGCGGGCGAAGACTTCGACATCTCCGCTACCGAAAGGCACGGTGATCATAAGACCGCGATCTGAAAATCGGGAGCACTTTATGGAAAAATCGTGGCCCGATCCGACCCCGATCCGATCGCGAGGAGAGGGCTACTTCTCGACCTGATAGCCCGCCGGAAGAACGGCATTGGCTTCCTGTCGCATCGCGCGTGCTCGCTCTCTCAGAGAGTCGGGCGTATCGGAAATTTGATTCGACGTCGCGACTGGCGCTTCATCAGAAAACGATGACCGACGACTCTCCGGCCGCGATGCCGGTGCGGAATTCGGCGACACCGCTCGAGTGGCGGTTGCGGAAGAGCCTTGCTCTGGGAAGGTCCGAATCGTGGTGACGATGTCCTTCGTCTGATCGAACTTCACGCCGGTTGGCAATTCGAGAGTCAGATTCATCGTTCGCGAGACGTGCGACTGAATCGGCAAACCGGACTCGCGGTCAATCGTGCAAGTTCCAAAACTGTGTCCGCTGCGAAGCGTCATTCTCTCCGTCGAGCCGGCGTGTTGAAGCGTGTTGCTGGCGTGCTGAATCCGAGCCGGCTGAATTTTTCCGAAGAGTTCCAACGTCGCATATCGCTCGTTGATGTTCGCCAGCCGATAGGCCGTGTCGATGCTCATCGGGAAGGGACGGACGATCTCGCGGTTCTTCCGCCACGACGTGCCGACCTTCACATCGCCGCCGGCATTCAAGTCGTCGATGTTGTACGGCAACATGCCGACGCTGTCGTCCACAAAGTTCGCGATCCCTTCATCCTCTTGCGTCGCTACCAGTCGCGTGAGCAATT
>CAZILR010000194.1:6471-8633 GCA_964539995.1 uncultured Planctomyces sp. | reverse complement strand
CGCAGAGGTCGGATCGTTGATGGTTCGGGCAATCCGTGGTTTCACGGCGATGTGGCGGTGCGCGGCGATCGCATCGTCGCGGTCGGCCGAGTTCCGCTCGCATCCGCCAAGCGAGAGATCGACGCGAAGGGATTGGTCGTCGCGCCTGGTTTCATCGACATGCACTCGCATTCGGACTTCGTGCTCTTCGAGGACGGCGACGCGCAGAGCAAGATTCGGCAAGGGGTGACGACTGACGTGCTCGGTGAGGGAGGGTCAGCCGGCCCGTTCCTGAATCAGTTGTCGCCGCGGAACGTGACGATCAAAGGGGAGACCGTCGCGTTGAAGACGATGGGGGATTACTTCGATGCGATCGACCGCGCAAGCGTGTCGATCAACGTGGCGTCGTATGTCGGACTCGGCCAAGTTTGGGAGTGTGTCATGGGGCGGTCGCATCGACGTCCGACCCCCGACGAATTTGCCGAGATGAAGAAGCTCATCGCTCAGGCGATGCGGGACGGCGCGTTCGGCCTGTCGAGTATGTTGATGATGCCGCCCGGTTCTCTGGCCACGACCGACGATGTGGTCGATCTCTGCCGCGTCGTGCGCGAGCACGGCGGGTTGTTCTCGTCGCACATTCGCAACGAAGGCTTGGGCGTGTTCGATTCGGTGAAAGAAGCGATCGCGATTGGCGAACGTGCCGGCGTGCCGGTGGACATCATCCATCTGAAGATCGCCGACCAGAAATACTGGAACCGGATGTCGGAGGTGGCCGCGTTGATCGAGGACGCTCGCAAGCGGGGCGTCAACGTGCAGGCGAACGTGTACCCGTACACGCGCGGCAACAACGATCTCGCCAGCATCATCCCGCCGTGGGCGCATGAGGGTGGCCCACAAAAGTTGATTGAGCGGCTGAAAGACCCGAATGAACGAGCCAAGATCAAACGAGACTCCGATCGAGAGATCGACGGCTGGTACAATCACTACACTGCGGTCGGTAAGGATTGGAGTCGGATGCTCGTCAGTGCGAACAACAGCTTTCGCGGGCTGACGATGGATCGCGTGATTGCGGAGCGGAGCAAAGGCCGCGATCCGAAACCCGATCCGCTGGACGTTCTGTTCGACATTCTGATCGAGGAACGCGGTTCGGTCGGCACGGTTTACGCGCATCACACGGAAGAGGACATGAACCTCGCGCTCAAGCAACCGTGGTGCTCGGTCGGCTCGGACGGCTCCGCGTTCGCAACGAGTGGCCCGTTGCGGCGAGGCAATCCGCATCCGCGCAACTTCGGTACGTTTCCTCGCGTCCTCGGCGTTTACGTCCGCGAGTTGAAGCTCCTGACGCTGGAAGATGCCGTACGCAAGATGACGTCGCTCAACGCCGCCAAGTTGGGCCTGCGCGATCGCGGTCGTTTGCAAGCTGATACCTTCGCCGACATCACGATCTTTGATCCCGATCGAGTGCTCGACAAAGCGACGTACACCGAGCCGTTCCAAGATAACGTCGGTATCGAGTACGTCATCGTCAACGGCCAAGTCGTGCTCGATCGCGACCGCCACACGGGATCGCGGCCCGGTCGAGCGTTGCGTCGCAAGTGATTAGTCGATCGTGAACACCACGCCGCCAATCGCCACGATCAGCCCAATCACATGACCGATCGCGGGCATTCCGAAAGCGGCGTCGCAGGCCAAGCCCAGGCCCCAGGCGGAGACTGCTCCGACAGTGAGCCAGACACCCACGATCGTTGCTGTTTTGGCAACGGCTTCGTTCCAAACAATGCTCAGCGCACCGGCGACGCCCAAGCCGATCGCCGCAATGATCCAGCCTTGTTGGAGTGCGCCGCCGCCGGAAAGCAGCAGAATCGTCGCGATGATCCAATTCCCGTTGCTGATATTCTCACCGAGAAATGACCTTCGCTTCCAGAAGATACGATCATCGACTTTTGCTTCTCTGGGTCTCATGATCGTTGGCCTTCAATTTTGTTCGGTTGGTGGAATGTGCGGCGATGTCAGCAGGTTTCGGGACTGACGTGGCGTCTTTATTCCGCTTGGACAGCGGGTGGCAGGTCATGCACGAGCAGTTGAAACTCGACCTCAACGGTCTTGCCGGCGAGCGGGTGGTTGCCGTCCACGACGACGGTGGTCGGCGTCAGTTCGACGATTCGGACCTTGCGCCGGCGACC
>CAZILR010000194.1:0-6371 GCA_964539995.1 uncultured Planctomyces sp. | reverse complement strand
TCTTTGAATTGTCCGGAATACTCAACGCGCACTCGATCGCCGACCTTGGCCTTCGTCACTTGGGAAGTCTTCATGATCCGAGATCCTTTCACTTCGCGGCACTTGTCGAGGTCACGTTTGAGTGGTCGTACAACGGCTACTGGTCTGTCACAGCTAAGAATTTTGGTGGGCCAATCAGCCGCAGGGCGCTAGCCCCAGTTCCAACCGGACGCTAGCGCGTTCCGGCTGATCCATCGAACCCAAAAATTAAGCTGTGAAGCAACGGCTACGTCCGTTCGACGTAGACGGGTGGTGCTTCCAGTCCATTCATGAACTCATTGAGCGCTTTCTCTGCCGGCCCTTTGGCGAGGCCGCATTTTTCTTGGAGGAGGCCCACCAGCCGGTCGCGTTGTCCGCGAATCGTGGCGACGTCGTCGTCGGTCAACTCAGACCATTGCTCCTTGATGCGGAGACGGCTCTCTTTCCAGTTGCCGGCAATTTGATCCCAATTCATCGCGAGGATTCCTTGATTGCGTCAGATGGGGGTGGCTCAGAAACGAAAAAGCCGACGTGGCGGAGCACTCGAAGTTGCTCCACCACGTCGGCTTACTTGGTAACGCGCCCACCGGCCGAAGCCGGATTGCGATTTATTGAGTCATCCGAATTATCGAGGAATGTTCTGAAGGCCACACGTCGTCGATGCCAGCCACTCTAACGCGAGCCGTTCAGAAGGAAAGGCGGTTTGGGTTCTTCTGCCGAGATTGGTAGCATCTGCTCGAAAATGATCGTTGGAGTTGGCCATGAAGACTCAGGGAGAGATCGAAGCCGCCATCTGCAAAGGGATGACGCGCTTCGAGCAGGATTACATGGGTCGTGGGCCGAAGAACCTTCAGACTCATTTGATCGATGATTTACTCGTCGTCCGACTGCACGGTGTGTTGACCATCGCGGAACAACAACTGGTGAAGACGCTCACTCCCGAAAAGGGACGAGACCTGCTCAAGCAAGTTCGGACGCACCTGATCGAAACGGCTCGGCCAACTCTGGAGGTGATGGTCCAAGAAATCACCGGAGTCGAAGTCCTCAGCCTGCATCACGACATCAGCACGGCCACTGGCGAGGAGGTCGTGCTCTTCCGCTTGGCGGAATCGCCGCTCCTGCGAGAGAAGTCGAAGCTGTGAGGGTCGGCTTCCGAGCCACGATCACTTCACCACGAGACTGACTTGCTCAATCGCCGCATGGCCGGACTTGCGGAACGGACGGGGCATCGGCTGAGCGTGTCCCTTTTCATCCACCGTTCGTGAGCGAAGCCTGTACTCGCCGGCCGGCAGCCCCGGCATCAGCGCGGCCCAATGAACTTTGCTCAGCCGCATCGGCCAAGTCTTTGGTCGGCCATCGGCCTCGAAGCCGAGCGTGCCGGCGGGAATCTTGCCGTCGGGTAAGTCGCCGCCCCACTCTTTCGGAGGCGCGAGGATCGTCGCGTCGGTCCAATTGGCCGTCGTGAAGTTGGGATCGTTCTCCGGTTCTTTGTCTTTCGGACAAATCCAAACTTGGACCTTGCTCAGTCCGGTGATGCCGACCTGTGCATAGCCCGTCACCGGGATCGGTTGATTGGCCGCGACCTCTTTCGGGACCGACAGCGTCGCCGCCCACGTCTTGAGCGGACTATCGACGTCGTTGTTGCCGTCGATGTAGGTGTCGTTCGCCGCCGCGAAGTTCGTCAGCACGACGTGAGTGAGCCATTTGATCGATTTGAAGCCGTACGCCTCGGGAACGACGACGCGCACCGGGCCACCGCGTTCGGGCGACAGAAACTGGCCGTTGAGCTTGTAGCACAGGATCACCGGCGGCAGATCGTACGGGTCTTCGAGTACTCGGCCAATCGGCAGCGAGCTGCGAAACATCTGGCCGGCATCGTCGTTGTGGTAGCCGTAATAAAACACACGCCGCAGATTCTCGACAGGTTGTGTGCGCCAGACGATCTCGCGCAGCGGCACGCCTTCCCAAATGCCGGTGCCGAGCGGGCAGCCGATGTTGAGGCAGGTCATTACCTTCGCGAACTTGACCGCGTGAGTCTCCGCGATCTGCATCAGTCCGTTGAAGTCGAGCGCGGTGCCGTCCTCTTTCTTCATCGGCTTCTTCAACCGCGTCGCGTTTTTGTCGGTGTCGGAGATGACCTCCAGCTTCCATGTCTCGCGAGTTAGCCCCACTTCCGTTTTCTTTTCTGGCGGCAGCGAATGCGGCAGCGGTTTCCCGCGCGAGACATCGCGGAACTTGTCCAACGGCGTGAGAAATGACTCGAGCTTGCCGATCGCTTCCGCCAACTCCGGCGCGAGTTCGCCCGCTCGTGCGGCTCGCGGCCAGGCGGCGATCAGCGAGGCCCCCGCTGCGCCGACACTCAGAAAGAACCGTCGCGTGTGTCGTTGATGCTCGGACAGGAACTGATCGAGTGGAGTCATGAGTTCGCCCTCGGCAAAAGTGAGAATTCGGAGGGCGGAAGTCGGAATGGAAAAAGCGGAAGCCGGAATCGTCGTTCCGACTTCCGTCCTCCGACTTCCGATTTTTTACTTCTTTTCCTCGTGCTTGTGATCGTGGTCGTCGTGCGAGTGCTTGATCGCACCCTCGAACTCCTTGCCGCCGATGCTGACCTTGAACTTGCCGACGGTCTTCGGGTCGTGATGGAACGCCTCGATCAGCTCTTCGCTCTTGATCTCGAAGCGAGACGATTTGCCCTCGCCGTCTCCGTCTTGCGGCGCGGCGGCCAGAGCGTGCGTGACGGCCGCATCCTTGCCGGGCATCTCCAGTGAGAGTTCTTTCGCTTCGATGGCGACGTTGGCTTTCGCATCCGGTCCCAGCAAGTACAGGACGACCTTGTTTTCCTTTTCGTCGAAGACGACCTCGGCGTGAAATTCCTCTTCGCCAAGTTCAATCAATTCTCCCTCGTGCGGCCCGTGGCCGTGACCATGATCGTGCGCGTGAGCATGTCCGTGTTCGGCGTCGTGTGCGGTGTCTTTGCCTTTGTCGAAGGTACGATACTCGCCCCCTTTGTCTCCACCGCAGCCAGCGAGTCCCGACAGTCCTAGCATCACTGCCGCCGACAACAACCACATTCCTGTTTGTGTTCGCATCTCCATTCGCCTTTCGATTTCCAGAGTGTTCCTCAGTCTCGACCAGTCGTTCCGTAAACGGGACGAATTATGGTGCCTTGGCGGTGGTGAGCAAGTCGCACGGCGTCTCGCAGCCATCCGAGACTAACCCGAAGCGCCAGCGAGTGAGACCGCTTCACGGACGATCGCCGAACAAAATGAGAGTTTTTGAAATGCTCGCCCTCGCTGGCGCTTCGGGTTAGTTTGCATCTGCGATGTCATGCCGGCTCTGGAGCCGTCTCTTCCGAATAGAACCAGTTCGCCACGAAGTGCTCGCCGCAGAAGACGATCAGCACGAGCAGCAGGATCAACGGATAAACCTCTTCGCCGAGCCGGCCGGTCGTGACTCGGCGTTGCAGCGTGGCGATGTCGCGAGACAGCGAGAACCGCTTCTCACCGAACATCTGCGTCAGGTCGTCTTCGTTCATGCGGCGGAAATCGCTTTCGCTCGGCGAGGCGTTGACGCTGAACCCGCTCGCGAATTTTGACTGCGGATCGGCCGACAGCACGCCGTAGTGACCAAGCTGATCCGTCTCTCGAATGGCGAACGAGGCGGCTCCGGCCGGCACGGCACCTTGCAGTTGCTGACCGCTCGGCTTGCGGAGCAGGTACTTCGTCAGCGGCGGTTCACTGTCGGCGCGGACGAAGACATCTTCGCCTGCGAGATAATTGAACGTCGCCTCGCTACGGCCAGAGAGGTACTGCATCAGTTGATCGGTCAGCATGAAGAACGCCCAGTTGTTGGCCGCCTCGACGTGGTCGATCCAACCGCGTGTATCGGCGGCCGTGGTCCACAATGCAACGCGACCTGCTCCGATTCGCTTCTCGATCAGAGCCGGATGCGCTTTGGGATTCGTGAACGTCGCCAAGACGTTCGCACCGTCGAGCGGCACTGCGGACCAGTGCTTGTAGATACTGATTTCCGCCAGCACGCCGATGCCACCCACCTCGTCCAACTTTTTCAGCACCGGATGGTTAGGGTTCTTGGCGTCGAGAAAAGCCGGTGGTGAGAAGGAAAGCCCCGCAGCCAACTCGCAGGGCAAGACCGTGCTCGCAGCGGCCGAGTTGTACGAGACCGGATCAACGCCGCCGGGTTCACTCAGTCCATTCGATCCGACGAACACGGCCAATCCGCCACCGTTGTTCACAAATTTGTGCAGCGATTTCCAAGTCGTCTCGGTTAATGACGGCACGCTGTTGAGCACGACGACCGAATAGTTCCCCAATTTCGTTTCTGACAACTTCGCGGGCCGCGCTTCATCGAGCAGAAAACGCACCTTACCAGACTTGCGTTCGTCCTCATGCGAGAGCACGCCGCTCAGCAAGCTCGCGATCTTCTCGCTCGGCGAGACCAGCAGCACCTTCGGCGGCGGTTTGATTTCGAGCGTGAAGTGTCGCACGTCGTTCATCGGCAGCGGATCGCTCGAAAGCAGCCGCAGTTCGCCGTGAACGACCGGGCCTTGCAGGTTCGCGACGTGCATTTGCACGCGAGCACCTTGCTGGCCGCCGACTTTCACGGACTGCTTCCCCTGTGGGATGAGCTTGCCGTCGCGACCCAGCATCGACAGCTCAACCGTCTTCTCGGACTCTTCGACGCCGATCGCCGACAGCGCGGCTTCGATCGTCAGCGAACTCCCTTCGGAGAGGCTTTGCCGAGAGAGCGTCACGGCCGTGATGCCGACGTCGTGCGGAGCCAACTCACCGACGTCGATGACGTACACCGCGACCCACGGGATGCGCTCCAGTTCATCTTTCAGAAGCTGAGCACCGCTCGTGCGCCACGAAGTCGCGCCGAGATCGGTGAAGAGATAAATTTCGCGAATGAATCGGTCGCGGCGAGCGTCTTGCGCGACCGACTCTTGCTCGTTGAGCGTGCGGCCTTGATCTTGTTCTTGCAGCGCGAGTGCCGCTCGCAGCCGTTCGTTCAGCGGTTGCGAGACCGGCTGCGGCGCGAGGCCTTGAATCTTCGCCTTCGCTCCCACCAAATCCGCCTGAAACAAAATCGGCGACGTCGAGTTCGATTCGCCAATCGCGATCCGGCTGCGCGGCGGCAGTGTGTCCATGTGGTCCAGCGCGATCGACTTGCCCAGATCGAGCCGCGTCTTACCTTCCTGCGTGTACTGCATCGACAAGCTGGTGTCGAACAGGAACACCGCCGCGACCGGCAAATCACTGCTGACCGCCGGAGCCGGAGCGGAAATCTCCGCTCGCAGACGATTCACATACGGCAAGAGGACGGCCAGCGCGATCAGCACCGCGACGGCGGTGCCGAGACCGCCGCGCAACATCGTGCGACGATACGCCAACGTCTGCACCGATAGCTTTTTCTTGTGCCAAATCCGCATCAGACCGAAGTACGTCCCGATCGACGCGGCGATGACGCCGAACATTGTCAGCATCTCGGTTGTGCTCAGTTCGTAACTTGCCTCCGGCAACGACGGTCTCGCTACGGCGATGGCCAGCCCGATGATGACCAGCATCCGCAGCAGCATCAGCCAGACATGCCGCAGCCGAAGGCGTCGCACGTTTTGTCGGCGTCGCATCAGAATCAGCCGCAGCGCGGGAAACGGCAACTTCTTCGGCTTGGCCCGCAACAAAAAGTGCAGGATGACCGGAATTACGGCCAACCCGGCGGCGTAAATCAGTGCGGGATGAATCAGCGACATGGAACGATCCGTCTTCGTGGCCTCTTACGGAGTCCAAATTCGCGAAGCGGGTTCCGCAACGCAAGTGCGGGCGACTCGGCGAGCCTTCATCCGCACATACGGCGGCACGAACCGGCCGCGATGTCCGAAGTGTCCCGGCGCGGCTTTGTGGTCGGCTCGATACGGCTCGCGCAGGTCTTCGAGCACGAACCCGCTGCGACAGAGTTCACCGATGAGATCGTCCCAGCGATGCAAAAACTCGGTCGTGCCGCGTTCGCGATACGAGTCATCCGACACGCTTGGCAACGGCCCGTCGCGGTAGTACTCGACACCGATGACGTAGCGATCCTCGTCGTCGCGATGCGAAATCTGCAAGCTGGTCGGTTGCTTGTGCTGGCTGATGTAAAGCCCTCCGTCCCGCAGCACGCGAGCGATCTCGCGATACGTTTGCGCGAGATCGCGAACGTAGCAAGTGCTGACCGGCTGATGCACGATGTCGAAGCTGGCATCCTCCAGCATCGCCATGTTGTCCATCGACGCTTCAATCGTCCGCACCGTGAGTTGTCGTTTGGCAGACTCTTGCTGATCCAGCCACAGCATC
>CAZILR010000193.1:0-8649 GCA_964539995.1 uncultured Planctomyces sp. | reverse complement strand
GACTGGAAGAAACTGGTCCTGGCCAAGCAACGTGTGAACTGAACAGGCTCCCTCTCCCTTTGGGAGAGGGTCGGGGTGAGGGGTTGTCTTCGTTGGAACGTCAAACGCGAGGCGTCCCTCATCCGGCCTTCGGCCACCTTCTCCCAAAGGGAGAAGGGGAGAGAGGGGGGCACGATCGTGCTTGCTGGACGCTGATCTCTCCGGCTCGCCCGTTTGACGGAGCCTGCGTTACGATCCGTTCATGGCGAATGTGATGCCTGGATCTGATTCGGAATCCGAACGCGGCCGGCGGGCCAGCGTGGCTGACTGGATCGTGCTGGCGTGGATCGTCGGATACTCGGCGTTCTTCTTTCACTTCACGTTGCCCAATAGCAATCCGCCGGTCAGCCGCGTGGATATTTGGCTGGAGCTGCCAGACCTGTTGTGGTCGAACGTCGTCACTCCGCCGAAGGCCGCACCGTCGAGTTGGGCCCATCTTTCGCAACGGCTCGATTTGTTCGCGGTCGCGGCGGCGATCTGGCTGGGAAGCTGGGCCGTCGGCGGCTTACTGCTGCGAGCGTTGCGGATTCCGTTGGCGGTTGGTTCGGCCGAACGTCTCGTGTGCGCCTGCGGTTTGGGATTGTCGGCCGTGTCACTGCTGACGTTGGGCTGCGGCTTGGCGGGATGTCTTTCGCCGTGGTTGCTCGGTGGCGCGCTGACAGTGGCCGCGATGGTCGAAGTATCGTTGTCTCTGAGAGGTCGAGGCTCCCGCCGATCTGATGACGACGGACAGAACATTGGCTCGGCGGGAGCCTCGCCCTCCCTGAATCGTCGTTCGACTTGGGAGGCACTGACGGGATTCGTGTCTCGCGGGGAACAACTTCCGTATCCGCTGATGGCGAAGAGTCTCGCGGTCGTGGCCATCAGCTTGTTTCTGCTGGCGATGCTGTTGGGTTCCGCGCTGCCACCGACCGACTTCGATGTGAAGGCGTATCACCTGACCGGGCCGAAGGAGTATTTCCTCAACGGCCGGATCACGTTTCTGCCGCACAATGTCTACACGAACTTTCCATTCTTGACCGAGATGCTCTGTTTGCTCGGCATGGTGCTGCGTCAGGACTGGTACTGGGGAGCACTCGCGGGACAAGTGGTGCTGATGGGGTTCGCTCCACTGACGGGACTGGCGTTGTTCTGCGCGGGTCGGCGCTGGTTCGGCGAGACGGCCGGATGGTTGGCGACGGTCATTTATCTCTCGACGCCGTGGACGTACCGCTTGGCGATCATTGCCTACGTCGAGGGTGCGTTGTCGTGCTATTTGTTCTTGGCGTTGTTCGCCGTGCTGCTGGCGGTGGAAGCCGCGCGACGGGAAAGCAACTGCTCGGTGACAAATCGGATGTTCTTGTTGGCCGGCTTGTTCGCTGGCAGCGCGATGGCCTGCAAGTATCCAGGGTTGGTGTCCGTCGTGTTGCCGTTGGGTTTGGCGAGCGGCTTGGCGGTAGGCAGAAGGCAGAAGGCGGAAGGCAGAGGGCAGGGGGTAGCGATCAAAGCAATCATCATCTTTCTCATCGGGACGGCATTGGCGGTTGGGCCGTGGCTGCTCAAGAACTTGGTGGCGACGGGAAATCCAGTTTACCCGTTGGCCTATGGGCTGTTTGGTGGCCTGGATTGGGATGCCGCGTCGCACGCGAAGTGGCGAGCTGGACACAGCCCGAACACCTACGCGATCAGCGACCTCGCGGAGAAGTTCATTGACGTGACCGCAAAGGCGGATTGGCTGAGTCCGCTGTTGTTTGCACTCGCACCGCTGGCGTTGCTAGCAGTAGGCAGTAGGCAGTGGGCAGTGAGCAGTGAGACAGAGTTGAAGGACTGCACCTCCACTCGGAACTCGGAACTCGGAACTCGGAACTTCGTCCGCTGGCTGTGGCTCTTCGTCGCGTACCTGTTTCTTCAGTGGTGGCTGCTGACGCATCGGATTGATCGGTTCTGGGTGCCGTTGATCCCGGTCGTGGCCCTGCTGGCGGCGGTGGGTTGTTTGTGGTCGTCGAGCAAATTGTGGCGGCGCGCGTGTGGTGCCTTCGTGGCGTTGTCCGTGCTGTTCAATTTGGGTTTCGTGACGACGTCGTTGTGCGGCTTCAATGCGTATCTGATGGACCTCGATCAATCTCGCGCGGGAGCGGAGGGCACAGCGGAAGGAATTCGCTACCTCAATCAGTTGTCGGATGCCGGCAAGCTGCCTCGCGATGCGACCGTGTTGTGCATCGGAGAGGCGCAGGTCTTTGATGCTCGGCCGCGAGTGATCTACCACACGGTGTTCGATCAGCCGATCCTCCGCGACTGGTTGGCGGAGCGTCCGGCGGGGGACGTGCCTGACCGGGACTGGCCGCTGCGCCCGATCGAGGACGTGCGACGGAAATTCGAGTCGGAAGGAGTCACTCACATCCTGGTCAACTGGCAGGAAATCCTGCGTTACCGCATGACCTACGGCTATTCGGACTTCGTGACCCCGAAACGGTTTGCGTGGCTGCGCGAGCAAGGATTGCTCGGCAATCCGGCCGAATTCTCGCTGGGACTCCGAGACTTCGATTCCCTGCGAACGGCGAAACGTCGCGACCAGGACGAGCAGCGCGAGGTCGAAGAGTGGGCACCGGAATTGAAGAGGTCGATCGCAGGCAAGACGGCCTTTGTGACGTGGCAGTTGTTCCCGGTTCAGGCGGCGGAGCGCTCGAGATCGGATCGGAATGGGACCGAATAAACTCCCTGCAGGAATCCGAGATTTCGTCAATCGGGGTTTTCGGAACTCGGCATTGCGGCTTTCCGAGAGCGTAGATATGGTGCCGCCTCGGATGGATGCTGTCGGGGCATCCTGTCTGGGTCTTGTGGGTGTTTCCCGGCTTGTGGGCAGAGTGAAACAAAAAGCTCATCATGTGGTGAGTGGTTTCCCAGCAGTTCGCAAGCGTCAACGAGTGCTCCTGCGAAGCCTGGGTCTCTGAGTCGCGCCGTCTGGAAAACGGCGACAGTTCGAGGAAGTGTGTGAATGGCTAAGAAACTTTTCGTGGGTGGATTGGCTTGGGCGACGACGGACGATGGACTCCGTCAGGCGTTCGAGCGTTTTGGACAAGTGGCGGAAGCCAAGGTCATCATGGATCGTGAAACGGGCCGGTCTCGCGGTTTCGGTTTCGTGAGCTTCAATGATGACGGCCAAGGCAGCGCCGCGATGCAAGAGATGGACGGCGGCCAACTCGACGGCCGGACCATCAAGGTGAACGAGGCCCAAGAGCGCGCTCCGCGTCCAGGTGGAGGTGGTGGCGGATACGGCGGCGGTGGCCGCGGCGGTCGAGGCGGATACGGCGATCGTTAACCCCGACGGTGTCCGCGACACTCTGCGAAGACGCGGCACGACAATTTGAAACATCAAAGAAAAAGCCGGGAGCGATCCCGGCTTTTTCTATTTTCCAGGTGGCCGACGCGTCTCGCGTCGGTCCGAAGTGAGACGCATCCGCAACGATCGCTTCAGCGTCGAGTCGGGCACAGCTTGCGGCCGAGGTCTTCGCACAGAGTTTCCAGGCATCGCGGAACGGAGACGTTCGATTCGATGTGCTGCTCGGTTTCGGCAACACGTTCAAACAGGCTCATCACGAACTCAAACTCTTCCGGAGAACGATCCTCGAAGCGCCGCGCGAACGACACCGCCGCTGGGAGGATCGCCCCCTGCGGTTGATCGGAAAGATGCAGTGCGGCGGCTCGAAAGAATTCGAGACCGAAGCGAACCAGCCACAGCGCGTTCCGTCGTTGCGTCGCCGTATCGCCGCCGATCGCTTCAATTCCCGAGGTCAGCTTCTCCGCGAGTGCAAACGATTGAAACTCGCTGCTGGCAAGTTGCTGATACAGCGTGTCGCGCAACTCGCGCAACGCCGGGTCGAGTAATTGCGTCGCGACTGCGAGGCTACCGCCGCTGAGTTCCGCCAAGGCGGCGGCCTCCGTTAGTTCAGTCACCGTCTCTTGCTGCACGAGCAGCTCGGCGATGTCGCGTGACGACAGCGGATCGAATCGCACGGTCTGACAACGTGATCGAATCGTCGGCAACAGAGCGTCGAGGTTGTCGGCGATGAGCATGATCAATGCTTTTGGCGGCGGCTCTTCGAGCGTCTTAAGGAAGGCATTTGCCGCCTCGACATTCATGGCGGTCGCGTCGTCGATGATTGCGATCTTGCGATCTCCGGCCATCGGCAACCGCGACAAGTCGTAGCACAGTCCCTCGCGGCCACGGTTCTCCGGTGGGCCGAGGAACAGGTCGATCGTGAATTCTGATTTGCCCGCTTTGCGGCCGACTTCGTGCAAATCTGGGTGCGATCCGGCCATGACCTGCTTGCAGCCGGAGCACTCGCCGCAAGCCAAAAGTTCCTCGTTCGAGTGCCGCTGGCAGAACAAGCACTGGGCCAACGTCCGGGCGAACAGCCGTTTGCCGACCCCATCCGGGCCGGCGAAAATGTAAGCGTGCGAGAGCCGGCCGCGGCGCAAAGTTCGCCGGAACCACTCGACACGCTCGCCATGTCCCCGAATTAAATCCCAGATCATCATGCCCCCATCGTAGCCATCATCGCTCCATGTGATGAGCCTGCCGAGTCACGGTCACGAACGCTTCCCAAAGCTCGCGGTCAAACTTGGAAGGCTCGTCACGCGGAGAGGCTGTGATTTTTTGTAGCCCTGTCGCTCCGCGACAGGATTGCCGAGCGCTTCGGGAGACATGGAGCGTGAGAATAAATGGGATTCGCTCGACGTTCGGCTTTCCTGTCGCGGAGCGACAGGGCTACTTTGAAACAATCACAACCTCGGAGCGATGACGGCTACGTTGACCCCATCCATCCCAACACGTCGCCCGGTTGGACGACATCATTTTCAAAGAAGCCGATCCGTCGCAATCGGCCGCTGCCGGGAGCTTCGACATCGAACGTGACTCCTCGCAACAGCACCTCGACAACCGGATCGCCGACAGCCACTTCTTCGCCAATCTGAGTCAGCCAAGTACTCACTCGGACCTGTTGCTCACCCGCGCCGAGTTCCGGCAGTGTGATCGGTTGCAGACCAGAGACATCGAGCGTCATCCCGTGATCTCCGCGGCCATCTCACCCGCGTGGTAGCTGGACCGCACGAACGGGCCGCTCGCGACCATGCCGAAGCCCAACCGCTTCGCCAATACACCAATCTCGTCAAACTCTTCCGGCGGCACGAAGCGTTCGACTGGAAGATGATCTGGCGTCGGTTGCAGGTATTGTCCCAACGTCAGCATGTCGCAGCCGACGGCTCGCAGATCGGCGAAGACGTCGAGCAGTTCATCGAGCGTCTCGCCAAGTCCCAGCATCAGCCCGCTCTTGGTTGGCATGTCAGGAGCTTCGTCTTTGATTTGCTGGAGCAGATCGAGCGTCCGCTGATACTCGGCGTTGCGGCGGACGCGGTGATACAGCCGAGGGACCGTCTCCGTGTTGTGATTGAAGACGTCCGGCCGAGAGTCGATCACGCGAGAGATTGCCGCGCGGTTGCCGAGAAAATCGGGAGTCAGAACTTCAACCTGTGCTCCGGTTCGTTCGCGCACCGCTAGCACGCAGCGAGCGAAATGATCCGCGCCGCCATCGGGCAAGTCGTCGCGAGTCACCGAGGTGATCACGACGTACTTCAAGCCGAGTCGCTCCGCCGCTTCGGCGACGCGAGCCGGTTCATCCGCTTGCAGAGTTTCGGTCTTCCCTTTCGGGACCGAGCAGAACCCGCACGGTCGCGTGCAGACATTGCCGAGCACCATGAACGTCGCCGTCTGCTTCGACCAGCACTCGGTGCGGTTCGGGCATTTCGCACTTTCGCAAACGGTCTCCAGACGCAGGTCCGCGATGACGTTGCTCGTGTAAGCCATCCCCGGCTGCGGCATCGGCCGCTTCAGCCAGCTCGGCAAGCGACGCTTGGCAACCGGCGGGGCAGGGGGATTCACTTCGGCGGGGAGAATTTCGAGGGCGATCATGGAGTGAGTTAGCTCTTCTTGCGTCGCTCGCGAGTTTTGCGAACGGAGTTGAATAGATCGGCGACGGTCACTTGAAACCCGTCGAGAACCTGTGAAGTGGCTTGATCACCCGAGGAGTATTTGCGCTCCTCATAGGACCGCCCCTTCAGGTTGAGTACTCGCACTGTTTCGTCCTGTGGATTGACGATCCAGTACTCCGGGATTTTCGCGCGAGCATACTCTGATCGCTTCTGGACAAGGTCGCGCTTTTTGTTGGTTGGGCTGACGACTTCCACGACCAAATCCGCACCCGCCGAGCATTGCTCTTCTTCCCAGCCGGCATGTTCCTTCGCCAAAAACAGGATGTCGGGTTCTCGATAAACTCGCGGCGCAATCCGAATCGGCAATGGTGCGATCAGAACTTCTCCCAGGTCACGCGATTCAGTAAAGGCTTGCATTCTGTGTAGCAACCAAAGCACGATTCGTTGATGCGAGAACGTCGGCATTGGCAGCACCTCGATTTTCCCGGCGGTGAACTCGACCAAGTGGTTGCTATCGAGGTCGAGGTATTCCTCTTCCGACCACTGTCCCTGATCGGGAAACAGCAGCGCAATTTCCCAAGCGGGACGGCGAGCATCCGTTTGCTTGGTTCTCGGCACGCGAACGGGAGGTCGCTCACGAATGGCGGGCATTGAGGTTTCCTCAGCAAGATTTCTCAGACTTGAGCGTTACGTTACGCTGCGACCGTCAGACTGGCAATCGCTTGCCAGCAGGGTTTGACCGCTCGTGACCGAAGTCCATCTCGCTTTGTGAGTTCTTCCATGTTTCGATTCTCCGCCTGGCTATTTTTGTTGCTGACTTCCGCCAATTTGTGGGCCGCTGAATCCCCCAACGTCGTGTTGATCGTGGCCGATGATCTCGGAGCGATCGACCTGGGCTGTTACGGCAGCAAGTTTCACCGCACGCCGCACCTCGACAAGCTCGCGGCCGACGGAATGCGGTTCACGCAGTCTTACGCGGCCTGCCCGGTTTGCTCACCGTCACGAGCGGCCATCATGACCGGGCGATATCCGCAACGGTTTCAACTGACCGACTGGCTGCCCGGCCGACCGGATCGCCCCGATCAACGACTCAAGCGTCCGATGCTGCGGAATCATCTGCCGCTTGAAGCGGTGACGATCGCGGATCTCCTCAAACCGGCGGGCTACGTCTGCGCGAGCATCGGCAAATGGCATCTCGGCGGCGAAGGTTTCGAGCCGACCGCGCAGGGCTTCGAGATCAACATCGCTGGCGACGCGGCTGGATCGCCGCAGAGTTACTTTGCTCCGTTCAGCCGACCCAATGGCAAAGCGATGCCCGGCCTGAGCGACGCTCCCGACGGCGAGTACCTCCCCGATCGACTGACGACCGAAGCGGAGAAATTCATCACGGCGAATCGCGAGCGGCCGTTCTTCTTGTACCTGCCGCACTTCACGCCGCACACGCCGCTCAAGGCGAAAGAGGACGTCGTCAAAAAGTACCCGGCAGCCAGTACGTTCAAGGGTCAGCAGAACAATCCGATCTACGCCGCGATGCTCGAAAGCTTGGATGACTCCGTCGGTCGCATCGTCGCGAAGCTGGACGAGCTGAAGCTCTCCGATCGCACGATCGTCCTCTTCACCTCCGACAACGGCGGACTGGCGACGACCGAAGGGCCAAACACGCCAGCGACCTCGAACGCTCCGCTGCGCGAGGGAAAGGGTTGGTTATACGAGGGAGGCATTCGCGTGCCGCTGCTGGTGAAGTGGCCCGGCAACGTGAAGGGGAACAGCACGTCTGATGTGCCGGTCTGCGGAATCGATCTGTTGCCGACGATTCGCGACGCCTGCATCCGCGAATCGGAAGAGTTGTTGCCGACCGACGGCGTCAGCTTGCTGCCGCTGCTCAAGCAATCGGGAGCGATCGCGCGCGAGTCGCTGTTCTGGCACTATCCGCACTACGCGAATCAGGGCGGCAAACCGGGAGCGGCGATCCGTTCTGGTGAGTGGAAGCTGGTCGAGTTCTACGAAGAGCGACGCCGCGAGTTGTTTCACGTTGCGAAGGATGTCAGTGAGTCACAGAACCGCGCTGAGCAAGAACCTGCTCGCGTGCGCGAGTTGTCCGAGAAGCTCGCCGCGTGGCGAAAAGAGGTCGGCGCGCTGATGCCGGAACCGAATCCCGACTACGTCCCGAACCCGCAGTCCGACAACGGCGAGATTGTGATTCCCGCGCGCACGGCCGACGTGCGCGGAGTCATGCTGCGATACGAGCCGATGCCGCACAAAAACACGATCGGCTTTTGGGTGCGAGTCGAAGATTGGGCACGCTTCGAGTTCACCGTCACGAAACCGGGCAAGTTCGAGTTGGAAGGTCTCATCGGCTGCGGTAACGGTAGCGGCGGCAGCGAGGTGCGATTCGAGATCGCTCCGTCGGGCCAAGACTCTGAGCCGCAAGCGTTGTCGTACCTCGTGAAAGAAACCGGCGGCTTCCAGAACTTCGTGCCGACGATGCTCGGCGAAGTCACGCTCGGCAAGCCCGGCCGCTACGAGTTGCGCGTCAAAGCGATCAAGAAACCTGGCGTCGCCGTCATGGACCTGCGGCAAGCGAGACTGATTCCAAAGTAGTGACGTACATGTAGGGTGGGTCGAGTCATCGAGACCCACCAC
>CAZILR010000192.1:7563-8653 GCA_964539995.1 uncultured Planctomyces sp. | reverse complement strand
TGGTTCTGAGCACGACCGATGATGTCGTTAATGTTGGCGGGATTTCCCAAATCACGTTCGGCCATCAGAATCGTGTTGCTGGTACCGTCCAAAATGTCGCGAATCTTGAAGGTTCGCCCAACCGTGTACGGTCCGCGAGACTCCGAGGTATTTTGCGGAGCGGCCGGAGTGGGATAAGCCGTCAACAGATTCAATGTGGCAGGAGCGGTGACTGCTTGGCTGCACCAAGTGGTCATCGGCGACGCGCCAGTCGCGGCCATCAAGTCGCCAATGTTAAAGCAGTACGACCGTTGGGTCGTCGTATTGGGCGACTGAGACGAGGACGGACAGACAAACACTTCGATGGAACCGGGAGCCAAAAAGGCCGGGTTGGTGCAGGGGTCACCGTTTTGGTAGATCGGCGTAGCCGGAACGGTGTTCGCCACGATCGCATCCCACAACGGTTGCTGTTCCACATACGGGAGCAACATCACGATGCCGCTCATGGCACCCAAGTTGGTGCCGTTCGGGCTGGCAAGGTTCGTACCACCTGACATCGGCGGGAAGTTGAGGAACACATCGTGGTAGTTGTGATTCGCCAAGCCCCACTGCTTCAGGTTGTTCTTGCACTGCGAGCGGCGGGCCGCTTCGCGGGCCTGCTGAACCGCAGGCAGCAAGAGGGCGATGAGCACGGCGATGATCGCGATCACCACCAGCAGCTCGATCAAAGTAAAACCGCGTCGTTTCGTCATGACAGGACTCCTAGAAAAGAAATTGAAAAAAACACCCATTGAAGGAACCAGAAACAGAAGTAGTAACAAGAAAAAAAATACCCCTGACGTCTGCCCTCCTCTTCCTGAATTTCGCCAACGAACGTCGTTGAGCGAAGAACCTTATGGTGGCTCGTGAGTATCGGAAAGAAAACTTCGCATCCTCCAGAGAACTTAATTTACCATGAAGAAGTCGTGATGAGAGAAAGAAATTCTGGGCCATTGGAAGTCGGCCACAGTCCAAACTAGTTGTCTTGCGAAAGGTTGTGAATTATTTCTTGACGGAAATGTAAAAATCAACGGCAAAGCCCCTCAATTTTGAAGTTTTGAAGAAGCCTTAC
>CAZILR010000192.1:0-7553 GCA_964539995.1 uncultured Planctomyces sp. | reverse complement strand
TAAACGCAAACCCCCAAAAATTTTTTTTTTTTTAATAAGCCTTACTGCCTAAAAAAACGACCGGCTTAACAGCAAGCGGCTGGCTTGCTGCGGAATCTCCACAAATTAGCAGCTCGTGGCTACGGCCTTTCAGCCACTGACTGCCGAGTCCGAATTGGCTCGACGGTCGCTGTGAATTCTGGCAAAGACGGCGATAACAGCAGACTTCGAGTCGTCAAGAAACGCTCAACCGGGGACTGTTTTGCACGGTCAACCCAATTTGCTTACAACAAGCGTGGTGCCTGATCCGGGTGGTTAAACACGGCTGAATCGGCCTGATTAGTGACTTTTGTCTTCTCAGAAAGCTTGAAATGTCAAAAAATGAAATTGGCCTGATCGGCTTGGCGGTCATGGGACAGAACTTGGTTCTCAACATGGCAAACAACGGATTTTCGGTGGGGGTCTACAATCGGACGGCCTCCACGACCGACGAATTCGTCAACAAATTGAAAAGTGAGCCGGCTGACAAAGTTCATCCTGGAACGGCTGAGCGGATCAGCGGTTATCACTCCGTAGAAGACTTCGTTGCCAATCTGAAGGCTCCACGACGCGTGATGATTATGGTCAAAGCCGGTGCTCCGGTGGACGCCGTGATTCAACAGCTTCGCCCGTTGCTTTCCCCAGGTGACATCATCATTGACGGTGGAAACTCGGACTTTCGTGACACGAATCGTCGGCATGAAGAGCTGAAGACGGCTGGCCTGCGATTCATTGGCACAGGTGTTTCTGGAGGCGAAGAGGGAGCACTGAAAGGCCCCAGCATCATGCCGGGTGGGCATGTCGAAGCTTGGCCGTTCGTTAAGGACGTTTTCCAAAAGATCTCCGCCAAAGTCGGACCCAACAACGACATTCCGTGCTGCGATTGGGTCGGGGAAGCCGGCGCTGGCCATTACGTCAAAATGGTTCACAACGGCATCGAGTACGGAGACATGCAGCTCATTTGCGAGGCGTATTTCATTTTGAAGAACGCGCTCGGACTGACCAACGACGAGCTGTATCAGGTCTTCAAGAATTGGAACGAGGGTGAACTCGAAAGCTACCTCATCGAGATCACTCGCGACATCTTCTCGGTGAAGGATCGCGAAACTGGCGAGCATCTGGTGGATAAGTTGCTCGACACCGCTCAGCAAAAGGGGACCGGCAAGTGGATGAGCCAGCACGCCCTGGATCTCGGAGTCCCAACGACACTCATCACGGAATCCGTGTACGCTCGCTGTTTGTCGGCTCAGAAGGATGCCCGCGTCCGTGCGTCACAAGTGCTGAAGGGTCCGGGCGACGTGAAATTCACCGGCGACAAGCAACAGTTCATTGAGGACGTTCGGCAGGCCTTGTACGCCTCGAAGCTCTGCAGCTACGCGCAGGGTTATGTGCAACTCGATGCGGCGGCGAAGGAGTTTGGCTGGACACTCAACAACGGCAACATCGCGTTGCTGTGGCGAGGTGGTTGCATCATCCGCTCGAGATTCCTGGGGGACATCAAGGCGGCGTTCGACAAGTGTCCGAATCTGGAGAACCTGCTGTTGGATGACTTCTTCAAGGCGGCCGTCGAAAAGGCTCAGCCCAGTTGGCGTCGAGTGATTTCAACGTCGGTGCAGATGGGCTTCCCGGTGCCGGTCTTTAGTGCGGCTCTGAGCTATTACGATGGCTATCGCCAGGCCCGGTTGCCAGCCAACTTGCTGCAAGCTCAACGAGACTATTTCGGAGCGCACACCTACGAGCGCACGGATAAGCCGCGAGGCCAAACTTTCCATACCGATTGGATTCGCGAGCGCACACTGAAGTAGCTCCGCGAGTTGCCGTTGATCGTCGAAGTGCATTCCGCCCCGACCATCCAAAGTGGTCGGGGTTTTTGCTGCGCTGGGATTCGATTGGCTGCCAATCTCGACAGACGCTTCGGTCGGTAGAACCGTTGTGACCGTTGCCGGTTCATGCTGAAGAGCCGTGACTTTCGGTGGACGTTTTCGCCGTGTGTCAGGCTGTGACCTACGGTTCTTCAGACATTGCCTTCTGGAGCAAGACCCCATGATCGCAGAGCTTGTGACATCGGTGCTAAGCCGGAGAAGCGAAGACCCAACAGAAGCGGTCACGCTTCTGAGCACCGTCGTTGAATCCGAGCATGAGCCTGCCGTCTTGCAGATGCGTGAATATGCCAGACTGTCTGGCTTGCCGTTTTGGTGCGTCACCTACGGAAAGGACGGACCCCAGATCGCGGCAACCAGCGGAGATGTTTTGGCGTTAATTCCGAACGTGCAAGCGTCCGTGTTTCGCGATGCGAGTGGCCCCAAAGTGATGCCGCTGGAATCCGGGATGACGTTTTATTCGGTGCCGTTGCCACCCATTCATGGACTGGCAGCGGTGGCGATGGGGTGGGTGCGACTGCGGCCGGATCGTCGTCCTGATGATCTGGTCTTGGCGGCGGTGGAGGCAGGCTGGACGAAGCGCCGTGTCGATGAATGGCTGCGCCAGCAACCCTATGCGACACCCGAACTCGTGCAGAAATTGCTCGAAGCGGCCTGGCTTCAGGTCAGTTCCGCGAACCAAGAAAAACAACTGCGTGACGAGTTGGTGGATGTCGCTGAGCAGATCGAGCAAACCTACGAAGAAATCACGCTGCTGCATTCGCTGACCGGCAACTTGGAACTGACGCGGTCCCCTGATGAGGTCGCCGAACTCTGTTTGTCGCGAGTGCGCGAGCTCACTCGTGCCGAAGGCGCGGCGATTTGGATCGAGGATCATGTCGGCGACTTTCGCTTTCTGTCCGACGGAAAACTGCCGCTGGACGAACGCGGGCTGGCGCGATTGTGTTCTCGCTGTGACCGCCGCGACTGGTCGCGACCGTTCGTCAAAAACCTCATGGCAGGAACACCACTGGAACGAGAGATCCCCAACCTTCGCAACTTTGTGTTGTGTTCCATTGGCGATCCGGGGCAACAGTTTGGCTGGTTGATCCACTGCAATGCTCCTGGAGAATTTGGCAGCGTTCAGGCCAGCCTGCTGCAATCCATCGCCCGCATTCTCGGCACGCATCTTAGGAACCGAGAGCTGTTTCAGCAGAACGAAGACCTCTACATGAGCTTCGTGAGGTCGATGGTTTCGACGATCGACGCCAAGGACGCCTACACACGCGGTCACAGCGAACGAGTCGCACTCGTCGCGAAAATTCTGGCCGAGCAACTTGGACTTCCCGACAACGAGACCGATGACATTCACCTCTCCGGCTTGTTGCACGACATCGGGAAGGTCGGCGTGGACGACCGAATCCTTCGCAAGGAATCGCGACTCGATGACGACGAGTTTGAGCAGATCAAGAAGCACCCCGAAATCGGCTGCCAGATTCTCGCGGGGTTGGCCAACCTCGAACGAGTTCTGCCCGGTGTCCGAAATCACCACGAGTCATTCGACGGTACCGGCTATCCCGATCGGCTCAAGGGGGAAGAGATCCCGCTGATGGCACGGATTCTCGCGGTCGCGGATTCGTATGACGCGATGGGCAGCGATCGGCCGTACCGAGCGGGCATGCCGTTGGAGCGAATCGAGGCGATCTTTCGGGAGAACGCTGGTCCTCAGTGGGATCCACGAGTCATCGACGCCTACTTCGCCGCGCGAGTGAGCATTCGAAAGCTATGGTCGGCGCATTGCGTCACCGACTTGCAGTCCTTGGTTTCCAATTCCACGATCCATCGCGGCCGCCATTTCTCACAACGGTAAGCAGATTCTTCGTCCGCTTAAGCCGCCGCTTCCTTGTCGAACATCTTGGACACCAACTTCTGATCCGGTGGGGTTGTCAGCAGGCTCACGACGATGCCGCACAGCCCAGAGACCAACACGCCCCACAAGAACGGATCGACGTCGCACAGATAATACGGGCGGAAACTGGTGAGCTGTCCGATGCGTTGTTCCGGCGTCTTCTCCAGAATGCCGAGCAAGTACAAGGACAGCACCGTCGATGCTCCACCGATCATGCTGGCGAGCACGCCAGGTACGGTCCCTCGTCGCCAGTAACAGGCCATGACCGCGGGAATCAGGAACGTCGCGGCCGAGCCGGTCGCGCTGAAGACGATGAATGCTTGCAAATACGCGACCGGGCTGATGTTGACCGCGACCGCGACCGCGCCGACGAAAACCATCGAAATATACGCCGCTTTGCGAAGCTCGCCGGGCGACGCCTGCGGCCGAATGAAGCGTTGGTAGATGTCGCGCACGAGCCCCGACGACAGCACGACCAGATACGAACTGACCGTGGACATCACCGCTCCAAACGGCGCGGCGAGGATCATCCCGGCGATCAGCGAACCGCCCGGCCAATCCTTCGTCGCCATCAATGCCATGCGCGGGACGATCTCGTCCGTCTGGCCCGGCAGTTCAGGGATCAACGCTCGGCCGCAGATGCAGATCACGATCAGCGGCAGGTAGATGCCCAGGTTGTAGACGCTCAGCAGATAGATCGAGCGGCGAATGACCTCCGTGTTCTGGCTGGCCATCAGCCGCACCAAGCTCGCGGGTGAACCCACACCGCTCCAAACCCACACGCAGAAGAACGACAAGGCCAGCGACAGCGGCAGAAACTCACGCGGGACTTCGGCGTTGTAGGCCATGCGCGGTGCGGTCTTCGCATTCGGCGCGGCCTTCGGTCCTTCAAACTTGTCGTCGTAGCCGGGGCCGTAGACGTAGCCCGGCCCCGTGTTCTTCAACGCCGTGCGAGTCGCGTTGTCCAAGCCACCCGCCTGATGCAACGACGCGAACAGCAGCACCATCACGCCGAAGAACATCAGCACGCTCTGAAACATGTCGGTCCACACGGCCGCGAGGAAGCCCCCCATCAACGTGTAAGCCACGACCGTCAGCGAGAAAATCGCCAAGCCGTAGAGGTACAGCCGGTCCAGTTGTTTGGACCGTTTGACGATGCGGTCCTTCGACTCGGTCAGTTCGTCGGCGGTGAGCAGTGTTTTGAGTTGCTCGCTCAATTCCCGCTCAGTGGAAAAGCCGTGGCCGACCAGCGGTGCCAGCTTCTCAACAACCGCCGCCGAGACTTGATCGTCTTTCAACGCCGCCAAATCTTTCTCGGAGAGTGCAAACGGTTTTTGATCTTCATTGACCGACAGCACGCCGGAGCCGGGCCAGGCGGTCTTCATCACGATCGCGCCCGCTTTGAATTGCGCGAACATCATGAAGGACAGATACAGCAGAATGAACAGCGACGCGACGAGTCCCAGCGCCGGGCTGCCGAATCGCGAGCGAAACAAATCGGGCACGGTGATCGCCTCGGTACGGCGACTGAGTTGAGCGAGTCGCTTGCCGAGAATGCCGAAACCGGTAATCGGCACCACGATGTAGCCGCCGATCCAGAGCGCGACGATCCAGCCATGCGTATAAACCAGCGACGGAAAACCCATGAAGGTGCCGCCGCTTTGCACGGTCGCCGTCAGTGCAAGAGCCCACGCTCCCAAGCCGCGATTGCCCAGGAAAAACCCGGTCATGAATGAGCCTTCGCGGGTTTTGCGATTAGCAAGCGCACCGATCCACAAGCTCGCGAAGATGAACAGCACCAGCGCGATCAACGCGCCGTAGCCGACGCTCGGCATCTTGGACGTCTCGCCGGCCGCCAACAGGGCAGGGAGCAGGGTCGTCATCGGTTAGCCCCCCAATCCGAGTTCATCAGTCTCTTCCGGCAACTCTTCACCCAAGTGAGCGTCGTGGACGAACAGCACTCCGAAGATCCACGAGATCACGACGCACACCACCCACGGCACGGCAACGCCCCAGAACGTCCATTCGGGGAAGCCCCAGATCAGCTTCAACTCTTCGACCGGGCGGTTGTAGCCCAACCGATAGCTGGTGGTGACGGACCAGGCCGCAGCCGTCAACCAAATGCCGACGACGATCAACGCTTCGCGCCGACCGGTGCGGACCACGGGATCAGTGTTGTCGCTCATGAAACCTCGCCGCCAAAATTGCTGATGAAGTGGCTCAGCTCAAATAGAGGGCGGCATGGTATCGCGATTCGCCGAGCATTCCACTCGGTGAGGCGACGAGTTTTCGGCCGGCGAATTTGTCGCATTGGAAAATGCTGTAGGGTGTGGTCGAGTCATCGAGACCCACCAAAATCCTGGCAGTTCGCGGTGGGTCTCGAAGACTCGACCCACCCTACGTTTGAAAAACTAGCCAGCCATGACGACGAGTTCTCGGCCGGCGTCCGTCACGCGCACTTTTTGATATCGCTGACACCGGGCGGCAGCTCGGCCACTGTCTCGTAGCGGTGATACAGCGTGCGATGCGGGAACGGCAGCTCGATGCCGAGTTCATCGAAGCGGTTCTTGATGCGCCGCAGCGTCTCACGTTTCACAACCGCGTGTTGGTTTGGCTTGGTCTTGAACGAGAACTTGATCGTGACGGCTGACTCACCGAGTGCATCCACTGCCGGAGGCAGTGCGTCTTCGACGATCATCGGGCCGAAGGTTTTGTCCGCGCGAAGCTCGCGTGAAAGTTCGGCAAGCACGCTCATCACGCGATCGATGTTTTCTTTGTAGGCCACGCCGACTTCGATGATCGCTCGCGACCAGCCGTGGGTTTCATTGCTGACACTTTCGATCGTCCCGTTCGGGATGAAATGCACCACTCCGCTACCGTCACGCAGCACGGTCATGCGGAGCGTGATACGCTCGACTTGTCCCGTCACATCGCCGATGCGAATCGTGTCGTTGAGCATGTACTGGTTCTCCAGCAGCATCACGAAGCCAGAGAAATAATCCTTGATGAGGTTCTGCGCTCCGAACGCGACGGCCAAGCCGATGACGGCCACGCCGCCCATCAGGACGGTGACGTTGGCTCCGCATTCCTCCAGCACCATCAGCGTGCCGACGACGAAGATCGCCACCGAGCAGGCGTTCTGGAAAACGCCGACCAACGTGCGGGCGCGATTCTCACGCTCGATCGGCGAACCGCGACTCGTCCCGCTCGCGACGAGGTTGATCGTGCGGTTCGAGAAGAAGTGCGAGAATTGGCTCATCACGAACATCCCCAGCACGATCAGCAGCACGCGTGGCCCGTGGTCGATCAGCCACTGCGAAATGTTGCGGAGCGTGAATGGGTTTCGGAGTTCTTCGACGGTTTCCTTCGCCGCCTCCGCCGCCAGCCGAGCTTGCTCCGCTTCCTGCAAGACAATGATCTGCTCGGATTGCAGCGAGGCTAATTCGGAACGCCGGTCGTTCAGCCGGTCGGTTGCTTCGGTGACGTCCGTCTGAGCCGCCATGAATCGCTGCCGAGCATCCACGACACCCATTCGCAATTCCTGAAGTTCTGACGCGGGTGCCCCCTCCTTCTCCCGCTTGACGAACTCCGCTTCAAGCTCCTTCTGTGTCGTCTGAGCCAACTCCGCTTTCTTACGAGCAAGCCCCATCCCCTTCTGCTCCTGCGCGATCAGCTTCTGTAAATCGGCGATGCGAGCGGCGGGAAGTTTGTCGATTACAAGACGGAAGTGGATGAGGGGATGGTGGTGCTGGACGCGGTGCACCGGA
>CAZILR010000191.1:5817-8731 GCA_964539995.1 uncultured Planctomyces sp. | reverse complement strand
CGATTCCTCCGTGTTCACTCCTGTCCGCGAATGCTCGCCACACGGGCAAGCGGTGTCGTTCACAGTCAGGTGGGGCACTGCAGTTGAACATCGAGGTTCAACGAGGCCGTGCGATCTCCGTTCTGAAACGTCTGGAGGATTTTGTTCCAGTCTTCGCCTTGCAGCTTGCGGCTCGTGCGGAAGATTTGCCACTGCTGCTCGCGTTCGATCACCGCCACATGCGGCAGCGGCTTGTTGTCAAACAGCTTGTGAACCGTCTGGCCGTGATTGGTCGAAGTGTCGATCTCGACGACGACGAACCGTTCCAGCAGCTTGCGACGCTCCTGGGTCTTGCGAACGTCGTCCAAATGCACGGGCACTTCGGAAGAGCCTTCGCCCGGATTCAGCACGACGAGCAGCGGCTTTTTCGACCGCTGAGCCTCACGATAAGCCAGCGTGTAGCTGGTGAAATGTGTCGGCAGATTCGCCGCCAATTGCTGTGGCTGCACGCCGATCGAAGGGTCCATCAGCAACAGCAAGGTCAGACTCGTGAGCATGAAATCCGTTTCCTTCGTCCTGCCGACGAGACCGCCGCAACGCGACGACCGACATGCCGGCCACGAAGCGCGCGGCGTCTCCGCCAACGACTTCGTAAGAGGCGGTGCCGCTCAGGCTGAGTTCCCAGCCAGCCTGCGAGCCACGAAGGCTCTCATCTGCGCGACCACCGACGAATCAAATCCGTTTGCTCGCAACCGACGAACCGCGAAGCCTGACCCTGTGGCTCACAACGGACACGTCGAAGAGGGCGGAACTTTTGCGGCTCCCCTCGCGACAGTCAAGTCACTCCAAAGCCTGTCGCCCGGCGAAGCCCCGACACCGTTTTCCGTTCCGCTTGGGACTGATCTTCGTCACCGATACGCTTCTGCGAACTCTGCACGCCGCGACAAGTCACTCGTCTGAGGAGACCGACTGATGACGCTGGAAAACTTGCGAGTCTCGATCGTATTCCTCGTCATCGCGACACACGCTGTCTCGGCGGAACCGCAACGAGCGGAAGCGTGCGAACCGATCGTGCTGAAAAGAGGTCCGCACTTGCTGTTGGATGATCATCTCATCGCGCGCAGTGTCGGCGTCGAACGCAAGGTGATCCAACCACAACGATCTCTTGACGGGCCGATCGTGACCGGTGCGTTGGAGCATCAGAACTGGCAGCCGTTCTTCACGGTCCATCACGATCCGACGCCCTCGCGCGAGAAACCATTTCGGCTGTGGTACAACGTCGATGTCATCGACGACCCGCGCGACGGCGAGTGGTATGGCGCGACCGGTCTTCTGGAATCGTCGGACGGCGTCCGCTGGCCCGGCCCGTATGAGCGGCTCACGTCGCTGAAGGACGACGGGAGTACTCGTTTTGGTGCCAGCGTTGTGGATGATGGGCCGTCGCATCCGACGGCGGCTGAACGGTACAAGATGCTGTACTTCGATGCCGGAAGACAGGCCGGACCTCGCGTCGCGTTCTCGCCGGATGGCCGGCAGTGGACCTTGCATGACGGCGGCAAGCCGGTACTGCCAGCCCATAATGGCGAGGACATCTGGTCCGCTGGCTTCGATCCGATCCGCCAACGCTATTTCCTGATCGGCAAATTGGAGGGGCCTCACACCTGGACCAACGCCGAGGGAAGAAAAGTCACCGCCAACATTCGCCGCAGCCTCACGAGTTTCAGCCGGGACTTCAAAACTTGGAGCGAGCCGAAGCTGGTCTTCTCGCCGGATGAAAAAGATTCGGGCATCACTCAGTCCTACGGGATCGACGGGTTCCTGGTTCGCGGCGATCTGATCATCGCCTTCATGCGAGTGCTGCGCGACGACCTCTCCCCGGAAGGTGTGCCCCCGGAGGCCGTCGCCGCCAACGGTGGTGGCAAGGCCGAACGACGAGCCAATGTCGGAATCGAAAAAGGATCGGGCATGGGCTACACCGCCTTGGCTTGGACCCGCGACGGCGAGACCTGGCAACGTGACCGCCACACCGACAAATTCTTCGAGCCTGACCCGCGACCCGGAACTTGGGACCATGCGATGTCGTGGGTTGGTAGCGCGGTTCCCGTGGGCGGCGAGGTCTATCTTTTCTACTCCGGCTATCGCTGGGGACACAAATACCAGCGTTCGACCGATCGCCAGTTGGGACTGATCAAGATCAAGCAGGACCGTTTCGTCGCGCGGCAAGCCGGAGATCAAGCCGGAACAATCACGACGCCATTGGTCACGCTCGACGCTGAAGCGTTGACCTTGAATGTCGATGCTCAACGCGGCGAAGTGCGAGGGCAAATCACCGATGCCGATGGCAAGCCGATTCCCGGTTTCGCATTTGCCGATTGTCGGTCCATCGCATCCGACTCACTCGCTGCGTCAGTGGAGTGGAACGGAAAGCTCGCATCACTTCGCGGCCGGCCGGTGCATCTGGAGTTTTCACTTCGGAACGCCCGCCTGTTCGCGTTCACCTTGGGCGGCACGCCTTGAGCAAAGCAACCGCCGTGGCCAAAATGTGCCTCCGCAATTCTGGAAATCGAACTCACCAACTCAACGCTCAGGAAAACAACCATGCACGGAGAACCTCAACAAGAACATCAGTGGCTTCAAAGACTCGTCGGCGAATGGACCTTCGAGGGGGAATGCAGCATGGGGCCGGATCAGCCACCGATGAAGTCGATCGGAACCGATGTCGTCCGGTCGCTCGGAGGACTGTGGACCATCTGTGAGGGAGAGGGCGAGATGCCAGATGGCGGTGGAATTTGTCAGTCAATCATGACGCTCGGTTATGACCCGCAAACGAAACGCTTTGTGGGGTCGTTCATCGCGTCGGTGATGACTCACCTGTGGATTTACGACGGCTCGCTCGATGCGGCGAGCACCGACCGGATGGTCGATTTCGCGCTCG
>CAZILR010000191.1:0-5807 GCA_964539995.1 uncultured Planctomyces sp. | reverse complement strand
TGGGTTCGGGCACCACTGGATACGACCCGGCGAAGAAGAAGTTCGTCGGCACGTTCGTCGGCGGCATGATGACCAACCTCTGGGTCTACGAAGGCTCGCTCGATGCGGCCGAGAAGGTGCTCACGCTGGACACCGAGGGGCCGAAATTCACGGGTGAGGGGCTGGCCAAGTACCAGGACATCATCGAATTCGTCAGCGACGATCACCGCACGCTCTCGTCACAAGTTCTCGGCGACGACGGCCAATGGCAGCCGTTCATGAAGGCGCATTACCGACGGAAGAAGTGAACAACAGCACGCCAATGCGTTCGTCTCCATTCCCCGGTCGCGGAGCGACCACCGATGGTAGCCGTGGGTTTCAACCCACGGTCACGGTGATGCCGAATGGTCACGTCGCGGAGCGACGTTTGAATCGTTCAATCGTCGCTCCGCGACAAACGAGGTTTGCTGGTATTCGGCCACCGTGGGTTGAAACCCACGGCTACCGTCAACTGCCGCTCCGCGGCAAAGACATCGCTTCCACACTCTGCCCGAAACAACAGCCGATGACTACCCGCAGCGGACGCCGATTCTCCGCTTGGCTTGGGTGGCCCAGCCTCAACGAGGCTGGGTGCCGCAGGCACAAGAATCCGCAGCGAGCGCTGGATGTCGAAATGAGTGGGCAATTCGGAGTGATGTTTCTCCGATGTTTTCACTGCTTCGCACACATCTTGCCGCGATGCCAAGCTGGCCACCAGCATCACTATTTGGCTTCACAACCTTTGGAGCGTTCGCCCGACTCGGCACGCATTCGAGCAAATAGTTCCAAGGTGCGACGCGGGTCTGGATCGACTCCGTGCTCACGCATGAACTGTGACACCAAAAGTAATCCCATGAGCAATCCGTCCGATCCTTCGTCTATTGGCGTCGCCTGCATCATCAGCCATTGGATGTGTGGGCGTATCTTTTCAAGCACTGCATTCAATTCGTCGGCATGGTGCATGATGGCGTAACCACCAAGTGGTTTCGGCACACAATTCGTATCCCACGTTGCCTCCGTGGTCATACCAATAGATCGAAGTCCGATGCACTGCATCTCGAATGTGATCCAGGCCTTCAGTACCTGATATGCGGTTTTTCGAAAGTCGTCGTTTGCCGCATCGCTCGGCTTCCACCGCAAAATTGGCGGGCCAAGCCAAACGCGCATTTCGCCGTCGGAGAGTTCAAATCGGGTTTCGTCCAGACATAAGGTTACACATTTCCGATCACGATAGTTGCCGTGACTTGTGGCGTTCACGATCGCCCGGAGTTCGAGTGTTGCTTCTACCAAGTCAACGCTCAGCAAATAGAATGGCAAGCTGAGAGCGCGGAGCCAGTCCAACGCTTCGCCTTTGAATTCAATAGTTCTAACCGAGGAGGCCTTTACCTGGACAACGAAGACTCCTCAGCAAGCAATCTACGGCCATCACGCCTCATTAAGGTTGCGACGGCATCAACACCAAAATCTTCGGTTCTTGGAACCGGGGCAACGAACGCAAACGGACGAAGCAACTCAAGTCCGAATCCCTCGCAAAGATCACCCGCCCGTAGATTTCCGTCACGAATCCCCGGCATAGTTCAGGTCATCCAAATTCATGAGCGGACGACTATCAAGCGTCGAATCCCGGCCTAATTCTCATCCAATGCGTTCAATCCCCATCCACTTCCTCAGCACTTCCGGGATGACGATGCTGCCGTCGGGTTGTTGGTGGTTTTCGAGGAGGGCGATCATGGCTCGCGTGATCGCGACGGCGGTGCCGTTGAGCGTGTGGACGAAGTGCGTTCCCTTCTTGTCCGGCAGCTTGCAGCGGATGCCCAGGCGGCGGGCTTGGAAGTCGGTGCAGTTCGAGGCGGAGGTGATCTCGCCCCACTCGCCCGCTTCGCCGCGGCCGGGCATCCAGGCTTCGAGGTCGAATTTGCGGTACGCCGGACCGCCCAGGTCGCCGCTGGCGATGTCGAGCACTCGGTACGGAATCCCCAAGCCTTGGAAGATGTCTTCCTCGATGCTCAGGATCAGTTCGTGGAACTTGTTGGACTCGGCGAGGTCCGGCGCGGTGAATCCGAACATCTCGACCTTCGTGAATTGATGCACGCGGTAAATTCCCTTCGTCGCCTTGCCGTGAGCCCCCGCTTCCGTGCGGAAGCAGTGCGAGATGCCAGCGACCTTCAGCGGCAGCTTTTCGATGTCGAGAATCTGATCCTTCAACATGCCACCGAGCGTGATCTCGGCCGTCGCGACCAGCGCGAGGTCGCTGTTGTTGACCGAATAAATCTGCGTCTCCGGCCCACGCGGCATGTAGCCGGTCCCTTCGAGCACCTCATGCCGAGCGAGGTCCGGCGTCGTGTGCAGCGTGAACCCGGCCTTTCGCAGCTTATCGACGGCGTACTGGATCAACGCCAGTTCGAGCAGCACCGCCTCGTTCTTCAAGAAGTAGAAGCCGTGGCCGGTGACTCGCGCGCCGGCTTCGAGGTCAATGAGGTCGTGCTTCTCCGCGAGTGCGACGTGATCGAGTGCTTTGAAATCAAACGTCTTGATCTCGCCAACGATTCGCAGGCACTTGCTGTCCGCCTCCCCGCCGTTCGGAGCGTCGGGGTGTGTCATGTTCGGGATGCCGACCAGCACTTCGCGCAGTTGCGGCTCGACGTCGGCGACTTGCTTCTCGTTCGCCGTGATCGCTTCGCGGAGCTCTTTGCCTTTCGCGATCAGCTTCTGCTTGGCCTCGGCCTCCTTCGTCGTCGGAATCTGTGCGGAGATTTCTTTTTGATCGCGCCGCAGGTTGTCTCCTTCGACGATCAGCTTGCTGCGGAGTTCTCGCAGCGATGTGAGTTGGCTGAGATCGACAGTCACACCACGATTGCGGCAGTTCGCTTCAACGGCTTCAAGATTCTCACAGACAAATTGCAGGTCGAGCATTCTTCGTTTCCAACGTAGGGTGGGTCGAGGTACGAGACCCACCAATCCAAGTGAACGATGACAAGCTGGTGGGTCTCGTGCCTCGACCCACCCTACTAATCCAGCGCGATTGTGTGGTTGCTCAGCCGGCGGTAGCCGGTTTCGGTGATGAGGTAATTGTGTTCGATGCGGACTCCGCCGACGCC
This sequence comes from uncultured Planctomyces sp., assembly GCA_964539995.1. Taxonomy (GTDB): domain Bacteria; phylum Planctomycetota; class Planctomycetia; order Planctomycetales; family Planctomycetaceae; genus SXKJ01. The sequence goes on along the minus strand of CAZILR010000191.1, from coordinate 2,691 downwards.
GTCCACATACAGGCCGGGTTCGAGCGTCACGACGTCACCAGCAACCAGCACGTCTTCCGATTGCGGGACGAGAATCGGAGCTTCCGGGTGTGCGAGGCCGACGCCGTGTCCGGCGTGATGGGTCAGGTGATCGTAGCCCTTCGCGACGAACGACGACGGCTTGTATTGGGCGCTCGCGGCGGCATAGACGTCGGCGGCACGAGCGCCCGCTTTCAAGGTCTTCTCGGCAGCGGCCATTGCTCGCTGGCAGACGGCGAAAACCTCGCGCTGCTCAGCCGATGGTGTGCCGACGGCGATCACGTTCGTGAAGTCGCTGCGATAGCCTTCCAGCACAAGCGAGTAATCGAGAATGAACAGCTCGCCGTCTTGCAGCTTGTGCTGAGTCGGCAGGCCACCCGCTTTCGGAGACGAGCCGCTGGTGACTCGGAAGTCGCCGTAGATCAAACCGACTCGGCCAGCCGCTTCAAGCGAGGCTTTCTGTACTCCGACATACACATCGTGCTCGGACATGCCGGCCCGGATGTTGGCCCGCGCCCAGGCTTGGCCCGCGTCAGTCGCACGCATGCACTGTTCGAGCAACGCGATCTCGTCCGGTTCCTTGCGACGCCGCAGCGTTCGCAATTCCGTGCCGAGCGAAATGTTCGAGAGCCGTACATCCCCGTCGCGGATCGCGTCGAGCGCTCCGACCGGCAGCCACTCGGCTTCGATCGCGCCGATGCGGCCTTTCAGCTTGTTCGCGACTTGCGACAACGCTCGAAACAGAACGTGATCGCGGTTCGTGACCGAGTGCTGATGGTCGTACCACTTCTCGACGATTTCAGCATCGACGAACGCCTCGCCGACTCCCGACTTCAACGAAAAGTTGTCGCCGAGCAGCGTGGCCTTGCCGTCTCGTTCGAGCAGCAGCAACGCCCGCTCACCGCCGGAGAAACTGAACGGCGGAATCCAGAAGTTCGCGAGGTATTTGACGTGCCGCGGATCGGCGATCAGCAGCCATTCAACGTCGTTCGGCACGACGTTCCAGAGTCGCGAGCGACGAGTGAGACAGCCTTCACGAGTCAACATACGGATTTCTTTCCATCAAATTTGGCGGCCGAACCGAACGCGCCGCTCGGTGACCACCACAAATTGTCCAGAGATTCGGGCACCATGCTGGTCCAACAATCGTTTTAAGACGGAGATCTTCGACGCTGGGGTCTCATCGACTAATCGCAGCAGAATCACTCCGTGATGGGCGTGGCCGTCGCGATAGACTTTGTCGCCGAAATCCTTGTCGTTGGTGATCAAAATTCGTTGTTCATCAAACGCCCGCTGAATCCATTCTTCGTCGTCCGCACCACGATGCTCGTCAAAAGCGGAAACGACATCGTGACCTTGGTCTCGCAGCCAGCTTGCGACGCTTGGTCCCGTGCATTCATCCACCACGAATCGCATCGGCCAAACCCTTTGTCACTTCAAACTGGTTCGGCCATAAGCGGCATGAACGCAGTGCTTTCCAGAGAGGCTTTCGCAAACAGCAAACACGCCTGAATGTCTTCCATCGCCAGCCCCGCATACTCTTGAAGGATGCTCTCTGTCGTCATGTTGTGGGCCAGCAAGTTGAGGATGAACTCGACCGACAGCCGGGTGCCGCGAATCACGGGTTTGCCGAGCATGACCTTGGGATCAATGTGGATTCGTTCGAGCAATTCGTCGTCAGCCATGATGAATTTCCTGAGTCCAGTCCACGTCGGCGGACCAGTCGTGCGATGCTACTCAAACCCCTTGGCCGCGAGCCAGCGTTCGGCGTCGAGGGCGGCTTGGCAGCCGCTGCCGGCGGCGGTGATCGCTTGGCGGTAGTAGTCGTCGGCGACGTCTCCGGCGGCGAAGATCCCTTCGACGGTCGTGTAGGTTCGCTGCGGAGTCGTCCAGACGATGTATTTCTTGTCGGTCAGCTTGAGCTGGCCTTTGAGAAAGTCGGTGTTCGGAGTGTGGCCGATCGCACAGAAGTAACCGGAGCAATCAAGCTGCTCGGTCTTTGACGGATCGACCGTGCTTTGCAGGCGGACTCCAGTGACTCCGGCCTTGTCGTCGCCGAGGACTTCCGCGACGGTCGAGTTCCATTTCACTTCGATCTTCGGATTCTTCAGGACTCGTTCGGCCATGATCTTGCTGGCTCGAAACGTGTCGCGGCGGTGGACGAGGAAAGTCTTTGAGGCGAACTTCGAGAGATAGCTGGCCTCTTCCATCGCGCTGTCTCCGCCGCCGACGACAACTAGCGGCTTGTTGCGGAAACGAGGCAACGCGCCGTCGCAAACCGCGCACGCCGAGACGCCGCGATTTTTGAATCGGTCTTCGCTTTCCAGTCCGAGGTAGTTGGCTCGCGCGCCGGTCGCGATGATGACGGACAACGCGCGGATCGTCTGGCCTTCGAGCGTCTTCAGCACGAATGGGTGCTGGCCGCAATCGACCTCGACGACGTCGTCGGTGATGACTCGCGTGCCGAAATTGGTCGCCTGCTGCCGCATCAATTCGACGAGGTCCGGGCCGTCGATGCCGTGTGAGGCGTCCGGGTTGAGCATCATCTTGCGATCGTCGCTGATCGCGGTCTTGAGGTACTCGTTGAGGTTCCCGGCCGGGAATCCGGGATAGTTTTCGACCTCGCTAGTCAGAGCGAGTTGGCCCTTCGGGAGCGTCCCCTTGATGCGATTT
>CAZILR010000190.1:0-8761 GCA_964539995.1 uncultured Planctomyces sp. | reverse complement strand
AACCGCGAATCGACTCCGGCTTGCCGAACGTGTAGCTGGTCGCGATGTGATGCCAGCCGGTGTCGATATCGAAGCCGGTCTTCGAGGTCCAGCGGTGATAGTCCTCGGACTTGCCCTTGCGGTTGTCCTCGCTGCGGAACAGGAACGTGACGCAGGCGTCACCCTTCTTGCCCGCCAGCCGCAGGGCGTAATTCTGGTTGTCCTCAGCAACGCCCGCGTTCTTTGTGCGGCCTTTGCCAACGACGTACATCTGCTGTCCGTCGCCGAGCTTCTTGACCAGCACCCACGCTTCGAGCGTGATCGAATCCCCCTGTCCAAAATCGAGCAAACTCTTCTCGCCCGGATCAGCGACCTTGATGACGGCTGGCGACTCGAAGACAGCCGCCTGATTATCCGCCTCGAAGTTCAAAAACTTCGGCGGCCTCGGCCCGACTTGATCCGCGCGGACGTAGCCTTTCGATACAGCACTTGCGTCGTTCAAGTGATCTTCATCGTACAACCGCGAAGTCACACCGCGACCGATGAGGCCGTTGCCGAGCGACTTCGGATGCACCTCGAAAAGCTTGTCATCGAGCCGCCAATACGCTACCGGCCGATCCTGCAAGACAGACTCGGCGTAAGGCTGCGGGTTTGGAGACTCGGCGGAACAGATGGCCGACCAAACCAGAACGATCAGCGAGAGCAGGAAACAGCGTCTCATAGGAGACCTCGTTCTCCGGAGGATGGGCACTCTTGCCCGTCCCGGTTTTGGTGACGTGAAGCAAAGACGGACGGGCAAGAGTGCCCATCCTCCAGCTTACAGCTTCGCGTCGATGTTGACCCACGTCTTTTTCTCGAATGATTCCAGCGTGGCGTCGGCAACGGCTTGAGCGAGTGCTCCGTGATCGAAGCCAGGGACGCAGTCGCGGCCTTCGGTGATCGCGCTGACGAATTCCCAGACGAGGTCGTAGCGGAAGACCGTGCTGGGGACGCCGTCGTTCGGATTGCGTGGGCTGCCGGGGATGACGAGGAACTCGCGCGGGACCGCTTGCTTCTGCATCGTGCCGCCGTGCTTGCCGAGGACAATGTTGTTCGGGTCGGTGAGCTGGTACGCGGCCGAGCCTTCGCTGCCGTTGACCTCAGCCCATTCGTAGCCGAAGCCGTTGTTGTGATGCCCTTTCATCAGCGTGCTCCCTTCCCACACGCCGGTCGCGCCGTTCTCGAACAACCCAATCAGCGAACTCCAGTCATCGACTTCCGACGGCGCACAGGCTTGGCCATCGTTCGTTTTCTCTCGCTTGGCGAATTGAGCGACCGCGCCGCAGATCGTCTTGATCGGCCCCATCAGGTCCATCGAGAAGTCGATGCGGTGAATCGTCATGTCGAATAGGTCGCCGGCTCCCGCCAGTTTCTTGTACTGACGCCACCCCCAGCTCGTCTCCGGCCAATCGAGAAACCGCTGACTGCGAAAGTGTCGCGGCTCGCCGAGCGCTCCGCTCTTCACGAGATGTCGGACATACCGCATCGACGGGGCGAACCGGTAGGTGAACGCCGTCATGTGCCGCAGGTTTTTGTCGCGAGCAGCTCGGAACATCTCGGCCGATTCGGAGAAGTACAGCACCAGCGGCTTTTCGCACATGACGTGCTTGTTGCCAGCGATGCAGGCCAACGCAATCGGTTTGTGCGTGAAGTTCGGCGTCGCGATGATCACCGCGTCGATGTCGGGATCGTTCGCGATCTCTTCGAACTGAGTTGTCTTCTTCGTAGGCCCCCAATCCTTCTGCCGCTGAAGGAGCAATTGCTCGTTCGGATCGCAGACGGCGACTAACTCACAACGCGAGTCGAGCCGAATTCCAGGGACATGGTGATAATCGGAAACCGCGCCGGCTCCGATGATGGCGATACGAACTTTGGGCATGGTGAAAAGCGGATGGTTTGAGGTTACGGGTTGATCACAGACGAGGCGGAAGAATGAGGAAAAGCCGGAGCGATGGGAAGCGCTAACGACGTAGGAATCCGCCATGCGACGCTCATCGTCGGGAATGCCGATTTCCGTTGCAGACCGGCATTCTTTGCCGCTCCGCCGTGCGGCTTCTGAACAGACCACAACTAACTGGCTTGGCGACTTGGAAGAACTCAAGGAGCCATCAAGCACGCCGCAAACGATGACGATGGGAATGCGGTGTCCTCCATGAGGGCAGACGTGCAAATGGGGGCCGTAGATCAAGCGGGAGACCTACGACCAATGTGGATGCGCTCGACACGATTTCGGAGCACGATCTCAAAACGCGGTCGCAATCGGCGTGTGGTGCCGGCTGTCGTCATCGTGGAGCCATTGGAGGATCGCACGTTGCCAGCGGGAGCGCTGGATGCTGGATTTGGTGCGAATGGCTTGGTCCTCACCGATATTGGGACGGCCGAGGAGACCGCGCGCCGCGTCATGGTCCAAAGCGATCAAAAGATCGTGGTGGTCGGTGCCTCGTTCGGAACGGACGCGGATTTTCTCGTGGTGCGCTACAACCCGGACGGCAGTTTGGATTCCACATTTGGTACCGGCGGCAAAGTCGTCACTTCGTTTGGAAAACCTCGCGATGAGGCCATGAGCGCCGTTCAGCAGTCCGACGGCAAGATTGTGGTGGCTGGCTGGACTGGTGACTGGGTCGGCTCCCCTGCGAAAATCGATTTCGGATTGGCACGCTACAACGTGGACGGCAGTTTGGATTCGACATTCGGTACGAACGGGCGAGTCACCACCGCAATTGGCACATCCATTGATCTCGTGTTCTCCGTGATGATTCAACGCGACGGCAAGATTGTCGCTGCGGGTGCAACGAAAAGTGGTGAGGACAATGATTTCGCGTTGGTCCGCTATCGGCCCGATGGAAGTTTGGATTCGACCTTCGGGAGCGGCGGGATCGTCACAGCGACATTTGGAGCGTCCACGAATGACGTCGGGACGCAAGCGATCCTTACCAGTGACGACAAGATCATTGTCGCCGGCTACTCAATGACCGGTTTGCCGCCAGTCGCTGGAAACGCTGACATGGCTCTCGCTCGTTTCAACTCGGATGGCAGCCTCGACACCAGTTTCGGAGCGAATGGCAAGGTCACTGCATCGATCGGAACTGGCGATGATGCCGCTTCGGGTGTGGCCTTGCAGAGCGATGGAAAGATCGTCATCGCGGGATACTCCTACGTTAGTGGCGAGGTTGGCTTCGCACTCGTCCGTTTCAACTCTAACGGCAGCTTGGACACGACGTTTAGCGGCGACGGAAAGGTCTACACTTATTTTGGAGCCACTGGCGCGACTGCGGACGACATTGTCGCGCAAGCGGATGGAAAGTTGGTGGTCATCGGGCGAACGAAATTTGGTCCGACCAGCGGCTTCGAATTGGTGCAGTACGACTCCAACGGAAATCTCGACGCGACCTTCGGAGCCGGCGGGCATGTCAAGACGACGTTCGACACTTCGTCAGGGACCAGTGGCTTTAGTTTGGCCCTGCAAGGCGATGGGAAATTTGTTGCGGCTGGAATTGCTTACGTCGATTCCAAGAGCCACATCGCATTGGCGCGGTACGAAGTCGGTCCCGACTTTTCGATTTCGGCCGTGAGTGACTCGGTCCCTGAAGGGGACTCCGGATCGACCGCCTTTCAATTGACCGTCACTCGGTCAGGAATTGCCAGCGGACGGGGTTCGGTGGACTACCGAGTCACTGGACGTAGCGGGAGTCTCGCTGATGCCAGCGATTTCGGTGGTCAATTCCCCGCTGGCACGGTGAGCTTCGCGAATGGCGAAACCCGCCGGACACTCACGATCCCGATCTCAGGCGACACGGCGTTGGAATCGGCTGAAGGTTTCGCCGTGGTTCTCTCGAATCCCAGCGCGGGGTTCTCGATCTTGACCGGAACGGCGATCGGGACGATTTCCAATGACGACTCTGTCGATGCCGTGTACACCGCCGCAGGCACAGCGCGACTCAAAGTGGCCGTCGTGAATGGTCGTTGGCAGGTGAAGGTCAACGAGGTCATCGATACTCGTTATGACGCCGTGGCGGCCGAGTTCATTCGGTCGCTGCGGTTTACGGGTGGTGCAGGCAATGACACGATCAGTCTCATCGGATTGCCTCGCGAGATGTATCCGCTGTTGACTCGAATTGAACTCAATGGCGGTGCAGGTAATGACACGCTGAGAGGCTCGGATGACTTTGACGAAACGCTGACGGGAGGTCTCGGCGACGACGTGCTGAATGGCGGAGTCGGCGGAGACGATCGACTGGTGGAAAGCGGCGGTGCCTCGCCGTTGACGTTCGTTCTGACGAACTCAAAGTTGACCGGCCTCGGCACGGATCGGCTTCTGAATTTGGAGGGAGCGGAATTCTTTGGAGGTCTCGCGAATGAGACCTTCAACGCCACGGCATTCACTAGCCCGGTGACTCTTTTGGGAGGGGCCGGGAAGGATGTGCTCAGCGGCGGCGCAGGAGACGACTCACTGAGTGGCGGCGACGGTGACGATGTTCTCGTGGGAAGTGGCGGTGACGATCTGCTGTTAGGTGGAGCCGGCAACGACAAGCTCGCCGGGAACTCTGGCAATGATGAACTCGTCGGCGGTGAGGACTCAGACACGCTTGTGGCCAGTGGCGGGACGAATTATTCGCTGACCAATTCTTCGCTCATCGGCGAGGGTACGGACACGCTTCGCCAGATTGAGGCTGCCGCGATCTCGACGAGTAATGTCGCCGCAACGATTGATGCATCGCAATTCTCCGGCAGCGGAATCAACACGCTGGTCGGAGGCGATGGCAACGACATTCTTGTCGGAGGCAGTGGCCGCGATTCCATTCGAGCTGGTTCCGGTGATGACATCATCCGCGCGGGTGCTGGAAACGACACCGTTCTGGCGGGAGCTGGCCACGACAAGGTGGATGGCGACTCAGGAAACGACAAATTGCGAGGCGAAGACGGTCACGATTCGCTGTTCGGACAAGCCGGAAAAGACACGCTCGACGGCGGCACGGGCAACGATGCGTTGTCCGGCGGAGACGACAACGACTCTCTGCTGGGACTCGCTGGTGACGACAAGCTCACGGGTGGATTGGGAGATGATGTCCTGAGTGGTGGCGATGGCATCGACCTCCTCATTGAAGTTGAGATCACCAACGTCAGACTCGGCGCGACGATGCTGACATCCTCGTTGGGAGCGGATGGGATCGAGACGATCGAAGTTGCGAGTCTGACAGGAACGGTGTCCGACGATCGCATGGCCGTGAATGGCTTTTCCGGAGCCGTGAACTTCGACGGACAACGTGGCAATGACACCTTGATCGGTGGCTCTGGACGCAGCACGCTCGTCGGTGGAAACGGTGATGACGTCATCTTGGCATCGCCAACCAGCATCAGCCCGGCGACGCTGCTCGGTGGAAACGGTAATGACACACTTCTCGGCGGACGTGGCTCCGATTCGCTGCATGGCGGAAGCGGTGACGACACGCTGATTGGCGGTTTGGGCGCAGATACCCTCGACGGTGGTGTCGGAACCGACAAAGCCGCTGGAGGAATGGGTGGCATCGCTCGTGGCGGAACCGGCCAAAGCGATCCGGGAGATCGGATCACCGTTGAATTGATCGACGAGACCTTCTCGACGGTTTTCGCGGTCGAGTGACAAGGGTCACTGACGGAGTTTCCGCAATCACCACTGCCATCGGCGTGCGGAGACCATGAGCCTGAAAAGGCATCGAGACCAGGCAACTCATACCGCGTTTGGTCAATGCCCAAACGCGGTCCAATAAGCGATCCGGCTCATCACGTTTCCAACTGGCGGTGGAGGTCAATAAAGTGACTGCCCTTGGGAGCCGCGCTCCCACGCTCACCTGCGATTTCGCCCGCCTCGTTCCGCTCAGGAGTCTGTGATGTTGCGATCCGTTGGTTTCTTGATCGTTGCTGGCTGCGTTTTGGGAATCACCGTCCGAGCAGCGGAGCCGAAGCCCACGGAGGCGGAGTACAAGGCGTCTTGGCACAAGCTGACCGTGCCGGGAACGTGGGACGATCAGTCGGACGGTGTGCTTGCCAAGTTTGATGGCATCGCGTGGTATCGGGCCGAAGCCAAAATCCCGGCCGAGTGGCAATCGACTCAGGTCACACTCGCGACCGAGCAAATCGACAACGCTCACGAGGCGTACTTCAACGGCGTGAAGCTGGGAGGCGCGGGAGCGTTTCCACCGAAGTACGAAAGTGGGTTGAAGGAACTCAAAAAGTACGTCGTCCCTTCGGAGCACATCCGCTACGGCGAGGCGAACGTCGTCGCGATTCGCATCTATGACCACGATGGCAAGGGAGGCTTCAAAGGCGCGGCTCCGAATGTCAGCGCCGGTGGGCAGACGATTCGCATGGAAGGGAAGTGGGATTTTCGACTCGGTGATGACGCGGTGTTCGCCGCTCGCGTCGATGACAAGAACGCTGCGAAGCTGCCCAGCGATTCGGCGTCATTCAGCAAAATTCTCGCGTCGCCGCACAGTGCTCCGGTCGGAAAGGCTCCGACCGATTACACGCCGATCGTGCCGCCGAACGAGGCGTTAAAAACATTCACGGTGCCGGACGATCTCAAACTGGAACTGGTGCTCGCCGAGCCGCACGTCAAGCAGCCGCTGCACATGACGTGGGACGAGCGGGGCCGGCTGTGGGTCGTGCAGTATTTGCAGTATCCGTATCCGGCCGGGTTGAAGATGGTCAGCAAAGACGTCTTCTGGCGAGCGGTCTACGACAAAGTTCCGCCGCCGCCGCCGCAGGGGGAGCCGGGGCTGGACAAGATCACGATCCACGAAGACAGCGACGGCGACGGACTGCTCGACAAGCACAAGACGTTCGTCGATGGGCTGAACATCGCCACGAGCTGCGCCCTCGATCGCGACGGCGTGTGGGTGATGAATCCGCCGTACTTGCTCTACTACGCCGACAAGAATCACGACGACGTGCCCGACGGTGATCCGGAAGTTCATCTCCAAGGCTTCGGTTTGGAAGACACGCACTCGGTTGCGAACTCGCTGCGTTGGGGACCGGACGGTTGGCTCTACGCCTGCCAGGGGAGCACGACCAGCAGCGCGGTCATGCGGCCTGGACTCGACAAGCTGCCGGTCCATTCGATGGGGCAGCTCATCTGGCGATATCACCCGGCGACGCGCCGCTTTGAAATCTATTCCGAAGGGGGCGGCAACAGCTTCGGCTGCGAGATCGACGCCGAAGGCCGCGTCTTCTCCGGTCACAACGGCGGCGACACGCGCGGCTTTCACTACACGCAGGGCGGCTACTACCAGAAGGGCTTCAACAAGCACGGGCCGCTGTCGAATCCGTACGCCAACGGCTACTTCGCCGCGATGGGCCACGCGAACGTGCCGCGGTTCACGCACAATTTCGTGATCGATGCCGGAGCCGCGCTGCCCGACAAATATCGCGGCCACCTATTCGGCGTCGAGCCGCTGCAAGGCCGCGTCGTTGAAGCCGACATCACGAATGATCGTTCGTCATTCAAGACGAAAGACCTCGGCTACTCGATCACCTCGACCGACCCGCGCTTCCGCCCCGTCGAGATCAAAGCCGGTCCCGACGGAGCGATCTACGTCGCCGACATGTACGAACCACAGATCGCGCACCGCCAACACTTCCAGGGCTTGATCGACAAAGACAACGGCCGCATCTACCGATTGAGTGCGAAAAAAGTAGCTCGGCCGCGCTCGGCCGAGGGCGGCCAAGCTACGGACCTCGGCAAGATGAAGACGCCAGAATTGGTCGAGCACCTTCAGCAGCCAAACAAGTGGCAACGTCAAACCGCTCTGCGGCTCATCAGTCAACGCCGCGACCGAACCGTGCTGCCGCTGCTGAAAAAGAACCTCGAATCGAGCACCGGCCAGTTTGCTCTTGAATGCTTGTGGGCGGTTTATCAGCTCGGCGGACTCGACGACGCGTTCGCGCAGAAGTGCCTCGCCCACAAAGAACCGCTCGTCCGCGAATGGACGGTGCGACTGAGCGGCGATATGCCGCTCGATCTCGCGGCTGCGGCGAATGCCACCGGTCGCGCCGTGCCGGGACCGCGCGAAGTTCAGGACGCGCACCTCACGGGACATCGTTTCGCCGAGACGCGCGCGTCGATCCCGCTGGCTCGCAAACTGGTCGATGTCGCCAAGTCGGAGACTTACGTTCGAGTCCGCAGCCAACTCGCCTCGACCGCCAAACGCCTGCCGGCCGATCAAGCATTGCCGCTGATCGACGCCCTGACGACTCACAACGAAGACGCCGAAGACATTCACATCCCGCTGCTGCTGTGGTGGGCGTTGGAGTCGAAGGCGACGAAAAGTTCGGCGGCGATCGTCGGACTGCTCAAGAACGCCGACGTTTGGAAACGTCCTCTGGTGGAGAAGCATCTCGTCTCGCGCACGATGCAACGGTTCGCTCAGGCTGGCTCGCGCAACGATCTGCTTGTCGCCGCCGATCTGCTGGCGAATGCTCCGACCGCCGAGCATAAGCAAGAACTCCTGAAAGGCTTCGAGGCCGCGTTCAAAGGCCGACCGCTCAGTGGACTGCCCGATGAACTCGTGAAACAAATCACAGAATCCGGTGGCGGATCGCTCGCGTTGCGAGTCCGCCAAAAGGACGCGGCCGCCATCGAAGAAGCTCTCAAGCTCGTCGCTGTCGAACCGACGGCTCCACCTGATCCGAAACAAAAGGCCGCCGCCGAAGAGGCGAAGACACGCCGCATCGAACTCGTCCAGACCCTCGGCGAAGTTCAGCCGAG
>CAZILR010000189.1:0-8810 GCA_964539995.1 uncultured Planctomyces sp. | reverse complement strand
ACAGTTCAAGGCGACGCTCGGCTATCTCGTCAACAAGTGGGAATTCACCGGCCCTTCCGGTTTCGGTTGGATGGAGTACCAGCACTACTACCAGGCCCAGGCGTTGTTCCAAGGGGACGTTGACACCTGGGAGAAATGGAACAAGCAGATCATTCGCCAATTCAAGGCTCAGCAACTCCCCGACGGCAGCTTCAAAGGGCAATTCGGCCCGGCGACATCGACGTCTTTGTCGTTGCTGGCCGTCGCGTTGAATTACCGATTCCTGCCGATCTACGAACGATAGAGCGAGCGAAATGTCCAAGGTTCAAATCTCAATGTCCAGGGAATGTCCAATGTCCAAGAACCAAGACCCAATTGATCGTTGGTTATTGGTCGTTGGTCATTGGCTTTGGGGATTTGGACATTCCTTGGTCATTGGGATTTGTGCCTTGGTCATTCTGCTGCTTTCGACGCCCGCAAATTCCGATGAGTCGGCCGTGCTGCATCTGACCAACGGCGGCTACTTGCCGGGCGAATTGAAGAGTTCGGAACAACCGGGTGTCGTGCGCTGGCAGTCGCCGCGATTCATGTCACCGTTTGAGTTTTCGCTCGCCGGCGTCTCCGCCGTGCAATACGCGATTCCGGCGAAGCTGCCGAAGCCGACGGGGGAGTATTGCCTGGAACTCGCGGCGGGTGACGTGCTCTTCGGCGAATTGCTTTCGCTGACCGATGACGTGGCGGAAGTCGAGGTCGCTCGATTGGGACGATTGCACGTCAAACGGGACCAAATTCGGCGGCTGTATCGCTGGGCCAGCGGAGCGGACTTGATCTATCTCGGCCCGAACGGGCTGAGTGAGTGGAAAGAATCCGGAGACAAAAAACTCTGGCGTGAAGAAGGGGGCCAGCCACTGACCGATCAGGAAGGGGCGAACATTCGCGGTGACTTCCACATTCCAGCTCAGGCGATCATCGAGTTTGAACTGGCCTGGAAAACGAAGCCGGACTTCGTCTTCGCGCTGGGGGTCAATGACTCGGACGACGAGACGATCTACAAGCGAGCGTTCCGATTCGAGGTTTGGGACAACGAACTGGTCGTGCGCTGCGAACTCGGCCGCGAGGCGGATGTCGATTCCGTGCAAGAGACGACAGCGGGCGCGGGCCGAGCGCACTTCCTGGCGTATCTCGATCAGGAAAAAGGGAAACTGCTGGTCTATTCGCCGAGCGGCGTGCCGCGCGGACAGATCAACGTCACGCCGCGTAAGCCGCAGGCCCATTCGGGACTGAGACTGACCAACAAGCGCGGCGACGTGCGGCTGGAGCGACTACGAATCAGTCGCTGGAACGGAGTCCCGCCCCAAGAAGTGCAGGCGACGAAATCACGGCTGCACCGAGCAGACGGCTCGATCGTTTACGGCCAACTCGCCGCGTTCGATGCCGCGTCGAAGACATTCACCGTCAAGGACGGCGACAACGAAACGAAGGTCACGGCCGATCAACTCGCCAGCGTCTTCGTGTCGCCTCCCGGCGACGAAGCCGTGCGGCCGTTTCGAGCGTTTTATCTCGACGGCACGCGGCTCAGTGGTGAATTGACTCGCATTGCCGACGATCACTTGAGACTGACCTGCCCCGCAATCCAGGAGCCTCTGCGATTGCCACTGTCAGAGGTTCGGTCGCTGGCGGTCTTGAAACACGACGACGCTTCGGCAACAGCAACCGCTGAAGGCCGAGCCGGTCGTCTCGAACTCACCGGCCTGAAACTTCATGGCCGTCTCACCTCTGGTCGCGAGCAACCGAACACGAGCTGTCTGGTGTGGCATCCTGACTCCAGCGCAACCGCGAGCGCGTTGCGTCCTGGCATCGCAGGCCGGATTGTTTATCGCGATCCGCCCCCTCCCGCGCCGAAGATCGCGCAGCCAGCGGTGCAGCAACCGCAGCCCGTCGGCTTCGCCGGTGCGTTCTTGAAAGCGCTGGCCGGTGGTCCGAACGCCGCGCCTGCTGCGGCTACTGGTGGAAAACGGACGATGCACCTCCGCAGCGGTGACACCGTTCCGTGCGAAGTGACCAAGATCACGGAGGAGGGTGTGCATTTCAAAACAAGTCTGTCCGACGCCACGTTCGTGCCGCACGACAAGGTGAAGGCGGTCGAGCTGATGACGGTCGATGGCCCACCGAAGCTCAACAAAACGAAACGCGAACGGTTGCTGACGTTGCCGCGCATGCAGCGCGACACGCCGCCGACACAATTGCTCCGCTCGAAGAGCGGCGACTTTCTGCGCGGCCGAGTGATCGACATGGACGAGCAAGAACTCCGCATGGAAGTCCGTATCGAAACGAAAAAAATTCCGCGCGACCGTATCGCGCAGATCATTTGGTTTCATCCGGAGGAACTGAAAGAGGCGACGACAAAAGACTCCAAATCAACATCAACTGGCGAGCCGGGTGGCGTCAGCCCCCGGACGGATTCAACGACCTCCTCAACCGAAACATCAAACGGTCGGGGGGCTGACGCCTCCCCGCTCGCCGAAGGTAAATCGGCGACGCGCGTGCAAGCACTGCGCAGCGATGGCATCCGGCTGACGTTCTTCCCGGATCGCTTCGAGAACAAAGCTCTGATCGGCAAGAGCGACGTGCTCGGCAACTGCCGAGCAGAGGTCGATCAAGTCGATCAATTCCTCATCGGCACCGACATCGAAAAGTCTGCCGCCGATTTGGCCTATCACCGCTGGCGGCTTCATCCGGCCGTCGAACCGAAGGTCGCTCAAGACATTGACGGCTCGAATCCCGATGGCCGAGCGCCGGGGATTGACTCGCCACTCGTCGGCAAGCCGGCACCGGACTTCAATCTCGAATTGCTCGGCAGCGGCGGCAAGAAGTTCAAACTGGCCGACCAGAAGGGGCACGTTGTCATCCTCGACTTCTGGGCGACGTGGTGCGGCCCGTGTCTGCAAACGATGCCGCTGGTCGAAAAAGTCGCTGCGGAATTCGCCGACCAAGGCGTGCAGTTGATCGCCGTGAATCTCGAAGAGCCGGCCAAGACGATCACCAACACGCTGCAGCGTCATAAGCTGAACGTGACCGTCGCGATGGACATCGACGGCGTCGCCGCCGGAAAGTACGAAGCGACCGCGATCCCGCAAACGGTCATCATCGACCGCGACGGCAAGGTCGCGCGGGTGTTCGTCGGGGGCGGCCCGAAACTGGCGGATCAACTGCGCGACGCCTTGCGTGAAGTGCTGAGCGGTGGGACTGCGGTCAAGCCGTAGTCGATGGCAAAATTAACCCGAAGCGTCAGCGAGGGCGAGCGCTTCACGGAACATCGATCGTTGAGTTGTCGTCGTCCGAAGCACCCGCCCTCGCTGACGCTTCGGGTTCGTTCGAATCCGCCAAGTGAGTCATCATGATTCGACTGTTCTGCTTCTTCTGGTGGTTGATCGTCAGTACGACATTGGCGACAGCCGATGACTTCCCCACGCCGTACAACAGCGAGAAAGACAATCCGTCGCCGATCTCGCCGCAGGAGGCGTTGGCGGCAATCAAACTGCCGCCGGGATTTCGCGCGACGCTGTTCGCGGCCGAACCGGAGGTGCAGAATCCGATTGCGATGAGCTGGGATGCTCGCGGGCGGTTGTGGATCGCGGAGAACTACACCTACGCCGAGCGGACTCAGCGGTTCGATTTGCGGTTGCGCGATCGGATCGTGATCTTCGACGATGCCGACGGCGATGGTCGCGCCGACTCGCGAAAAGTCTTTACCGACAACGTGCAGATGCTGACGAGCGTCGCGATTGGGCACGGCGGCGTGTGGGCCATGTGCCCGCCGCAGTTGCTGTTCATTCCGGACAAGAACCGCGACGACGTGCCGGATGGACCGGCGCAGGTGATGCTCGATGGTTTCACCGTCGCACCGGAGAACTATCACAACTTCGCGAACGGTCTGAAGTGGGGACCGGACGGCTGGCTGTATGGCCGCTGCGGCGGCTCGTGCCCCGGTGAACTCGGTCTGCCCGATACGCCCGCCGAACAGCGAGTCCCGCTGCGCGGCGGCATCTGGCGATTTCATCCGCAGCGAGAAATCGTCGAGGCGTTGTGTCACGGCACGACGAATCCGTGGGGTCACGATTGGGACGAACACGGCGAAGGCTTCTTCATCAACACCGTCAACGGTCATCTGTGGCATCTGATTCCCGGCGCTCACTTCATGCGCCCGCACACGCTCGACCCGAACCCGCACAGCTACGCGCTGATCGATCAGCACGCTGATCACTGGCACTTCGACACCGGCAAAGGCTGGGCCGCGTCGCGCGATGGCTCGGCCGATGAACTCGGCGGCGGACACGCTCACTGCGGGGCCATGATCTATCTCGGAGACAACTGGCCCGACGAGTACCGCGGCAAGCTCTTCACGTTCAATTTTCACGGCCGTCGATTGAACGTCGAGAAGTTGGATCGGCACGAGTCCGGCTACATCGGCAAGCACGAGCCAGACTTCGCCCACTTCGGCGACCCGTGGTTTCGCGGCATGGATTTGACGTACGGGCCTGACGGCGGCGTGTACGTCCTCGACTGGAGTGACACCGGCGAATGCCACGAAAACACCGGCGTCCATCGCACCAGCGGCCGAATTTTCAAGATCGTGTACGGTGATGAAGAAACTTCCGAGGCTGATGCTCGACTGCGCAAACTCATCAACCAGTTCGACAACTTGAGTGGTTTCGAACTTGCTGTGTTGCATCGTCACGCGAATGAGTGGTTCGTTCGACAGGCGCGTCAGCAGTTTCACCACATGGTCCTCGAATCGAAGCATTGGTTGACCGTCGATGCGATTGAAGTATTTCGTCAGCAATTGGCCGCCGAACCGATCGTAAGAACGCAACTCCGAGCCATGTTGACTCCGCGAACAAATAAGCCAGACGATTTCGACAAATTGAACAATCGGATGTTGCGCGAACAGGAATTCCTGCGCCGTTGGAATTTGCATCTGCGAGATGATGTGACAACCTCAACGATTCGATTGCGAGCGCTGTGGGCATTGTGGCTCGCCGGCGAAATTGACGATACGGGCTTGCTCGCGCTGCTGAAGAGCGATGACACGCATCTGCGCGTCTGGGCGATCCGATTGTTGACGGACTCTTGGCCAATCGACACAAGCATTGGGAAGCGACCGGCTCGCGAGGAAGCTCGACCGCCTGAGGAACTGATGACCGAACTCCTTCGTCTGGCCAAGACGGACAAATCAGGTCTCGTTCGCCTTGCCCTGGCCTCAACACTACGGCGGCTGCCAGTGAATCGGCGGGCCGAGTTGACCGCGCCGTTGCTTGCGCGAGCCGAAGATTCCGACGATCACAATTTGCCGTTGCTGGTGTGGTACGGCCTGACTCCGCTGGCCGATGCCGATTTGCCGGCGCTCGTGGGGTTGGCGAAGGTCTGCGAGTGGCCGACCACGCGGCGGTTCATCGCTCGGCGAATTGCAGTTGAAGTTGAGAAGCAGCCGAAGGTGCTGAACTCGCTTCTCGAACTGGCGGCGGATCGCCCGCCGGAGTTTCAGGCGGACGTGCTGGCGGGGATGAGCGAAGCGTTTGTCGGCTGGCGAAAAGCTCCGCAGCCGCTGGCTTGGGAGGCGTTTTGTGCTCGGATCGAAGCGAGCGGCGATGAGAAGTTGAGCGACAAGGTTCGCGATCTGAGTGCGCTCTTCGGCGACGGGCGGGCGCTGGAGGAACTTAAGCGCGTGGCGCTCAACAAGGAAGCGGACCTCGCGGCACGGAAGGTCGCGTTGCAAACGCTGATCGACACGGATGCGGCCGGATCACGAGCGTTGTGTGAGGAATTGCTCGGCACGCGGTTCCTCAACACGATCGCGGTGCGCGGCTTGGCGGGAGTGGACGATCCAAAATTCGGAACCAAGCTCGTGAAGTCGTATCGCTCGTTCCATGCGCTGGAGCGGCCGCAGGTGCTGGCGGTGTTGGTGACTCGTGCGACTTGGGCGAACGCGCTGCTGGATGCGATGGCCGAAGGGAAGATCCCGCGAGACGACGTGTCGGCGTTTCACGCTCGGCAGATCCGCAGCCTCGACGATAACGAGTTGGCACAACGGCTCAGCCAAGTCTGGGGTGAGCTGCGCGACAGTCCCGCCGACAAACGCGAACTGATCGCGAAGCTGAAAGGCGAACTGACGCCGCAGACGCTGAACCGCGCCGATCCGTCTCGCGGCCGAGCGGTGTTCGTCAAAACCTGCGCCGCATGTCACACGCTCTACGGCGAAGGGGGCCGTCGCGGACCTGACCTCACTGGCGCTCAGCGGCAGAACATCGACTACCTGCTGGAGAACATCGTCGATCCCAGTGCGGTCGTGACCGCCGACTTCCGCGTGGCAATCTTGGAACACATCGACGGCCGTGTGCTCACTGGGGTCATTACAGCGAAGAACGAGAAGACGGTGACGCTCATCACACAGACCGACACCTTGACCATCGAACGCGCCGATATCGAATCGCAAAAAGAATCCAAGCAGTCGTTGATGGCCGACGGCCTGCTGCAACTACTGACGGCCGAGCAAGTGCGCGATCTGTTCGCGTACCTGACGACTCGCGCTCAAGTGCCGCTGCCAGAATCCCCGAAGTGACCGCCATGACGACCGATTTCGCGAACACTCCCGCTCCGCCGTACTTCGCCGTGATCTTCACGTCCCGCCGCGCGCCTGGCGAAGACGGTTACTCCGCGATGGCCGATCGGATGCTGAAGTTGGCATCGCAGCAACCAGGCTTCCTCGGCGTTGAGAGCGTGCGTGGAGCCGACGGCGTCGGAATCACCGCTTCGTACTGGTCGTCACTGGAGTCGATCCGAGCGTGGAAAGCCGTGAGCGAGCATCGCGCTGCTCAAGAACTCGGTCGGTCGCAGTGGTACGAGTCGTACCGGGTGCGCGTCTGCCGGGTCGAACGAGAATACGGTCTGGAAAGTGAGCAGACGGGTGCGCCAGACGATTGCCCTTCGACAATTATCCCTGAATGATCCAGCGGCAGATTTGCTGGAAGCTCGCCCCTTTGCCTTGCGCAAGAATTCCCACGCGGAACACTCGGCCCGCCGCCCACACGCTCGCAACAGTCGTGGCAAGCACCAGCGCGATGCCGACGAGTGGCTGCCATAGCGGGACGCCCGGCGGCACGCTCTGACGCAGAATCATCAGCATCGGCGTGGCTGGCGGAAACAGCGAGGCGACCACCGAGAATGTCGAATTCGGTTCTTGGATCACATTCATGAACACAAACATCGGAGCCATCGTGATGACCATCGCGGGCATGAGCAGGCTTTGGGCTTCTTGAGCGTCCGTCACCGCCGCACCGATCGCCGCGAACAGTGCCCCATTCATCACGACAGACAATATGAGAAAGAGAATGAACCACAGCAACAGGTGCGTCGGAAACAAGTCGGCATATCCCGCGTGCCACAACGCCGCATACCCGGCCGCCATGTAGGTGGTCATGATCGTGATCGACACGCCGACCGTTCCGACCAGCTTGCCCAGCATCAATTGAACTGGCGTTAGCGAGCCGAGCAAGACTTCGGCGATGCGCCCCATTTTCTCTTCGAGCACACTCTGCAACAGCGGCGTCGAGCCGACCATCACGCCGATAAACATCAGCATCATCATGCCCATCGGCACGAGAAAGCTGGCCGCCTTGTTGACCTTGTCCGCGTCGGTGATGTTGCCGTCTTTGTCCAGCGAGACCAAACCGAGGTTCTCGATTGCTTCCGGCCGGCTGGCGTGACGGACGAGATCGCGGTCCAGTCCCGCTTGACCAAGTCGGATTTCCTGAATGTGACTGGTCAACACTCCTTTGAGCCAGTTGGAGAAGTCGCCGTAGGTTGGGCTGTTCGAGTAATACGCGACCTTCGCCGACGGCATCACTGGTGTTGCAAGCGCCGAAGCTGGCCCGGCATCCGCTTCGAGCAGATCGGCAGTGATGTCCACGAACGCCAACAACTCTTCCTTGCGAACGCGATCCGAAAGTTTGAGCGTCGATTGCGGCGGCTTGCCGATCTCGGCCGGATCGACAACTTCGATAACAAACCGCGGCTTGACTTGCTTTCGCGGTGTGACGTCCGCTTTGAAAATTTCGTGTGTGTTTCGCTGTTCGGCGGCGGCAACGATCAGCGAGAAAAGCTGCCCGGTACGATCGACGATCGCGACGCGCCGGTCGGCCGTGTCCACCTTGTCCTTGAGAAACATCTGAGCGACCGCGCTGCCGCCCCACAAGACGGGCAGTGCCACCAACGAAATCAAGAACGCTTTGGAAAAAACCGCCGCGCGATAATCGCGAGCGGCGATCGTGAGCACTTTACGCATGAGTCGCCTCCACGGCATCGGCCCCGGCGATGCGAATGAAAATGTCCTGCAACGACGGACTGGACACTTCAAAGTGTCGCACTCGGCCACGCGCGGTGAGTGCCGCCAGCACGGCCTGCGAGTCCGTGCCGCGCCGCACACGCAGTTCTTGAAATCGTCCGAAATTGTTCACACGCTCGACGCCGGCAATGTCCGACAGATCGAGCAGCGACTCCGTTCCGTCTCCGTCCGCTTCCAGTCGCACGCGCAGCACGTCGGTGCCATATTGACCCTGAATCTCGTCGAGCGTTCCATCGAGCACTTTCTTCCCCTTGAAGATCATGAAGATGAAGTCGCACATCTTTTCCGCGACGTCCATGTCGTGCGTCGAGAAAATCACAGTCGCTCCGTCGCGTTTCAGTCCGAGCACCGCGTCCTTGAGCACCTCGGCGTTCACCGGATCGAGTCCGCTGAACGGCTCATCGAGAATCACCAGCTCCGGCTCGTGCAG
>CAZILR010000188.1:0-8814 GCA_964539995.1 uncultured Planctomyces sp. | reverse complement strand
CGCTCTTCACCGTCGAGCGGCTGCAATTAAAGAGTGAATCTGAGCAAGCCAGCGAAACGCTGAAGGCTGACTTGACCTTCTCTGTCTTCGTAAAGCGGGCAAGCTTTGTCGGTTTTTCCGAAAAGAGCGACAGCCTGACTCAAACTCAAGCCGATGATCCTAGATGACCGGGGACAGGTTCCGGGCGACGGGCTATGGGTCCGAAGTCCGAAGTCCGAAGTCCGAAGTCCGAAGTCCGAAGTCCGAAGTCCAATCATGAACCTCTCGTCGATTTCCAAGCAACTTGTTCGCGACATGAAAGCCAGCGTCGGCAAGACGGTGGTGCTCGCCTTGTTGTTGTTGGTCGGTTTGTTCTTCTGGGTGCCGCCGCTGCTGAAAGCGTTCTCAAGCGGAGCCACCGCCGCGCCGCCGACGTCCGTCGAGGTCAAGGCTGCGTCCAGTGGATCGTCAGCGACTGCGTCTGCGACATCGCCGAACTCACTGGAATCCGTCAACAAGAAGTCGCGCGATAGCAAGACGCTGCTCAAGCTGCTTCACGAACACCCGCTGCTGCAACCGGCCAGCGCGGAGGAGATGCCGCAGAAGCCTTTTGGTCTCAATGAGGATTTACTGCCGCTGCCGGTACTCATTGCCGACGACGATCTCGCCGAGCTTCCCGCATCGGCTTCAAAGGCCGCACCAAAGCCGATTGAAAAACTCGATGGGCTGGTCTTGAAGAGCACGCTCGTGGGACCGAGTCGCCGAGTGGCGATCATCAACAATCAATTGTTCCGAGAAGGGCAAAGTGTTCCGTGGAATGACCGACAACTGCTGCTGGAGTCCGTAAGTCGCAAGTCGGTGACACTGACGGACGGCTCACAGAGTTGGCAATTGACATTGAAGGACTCGCAAGACGAGTCGAAAGACTAAAACCGAATCACGCCCAGTCAGGGACGACCGGCGGTATGGCAACGACACCTCTGAAAACAGCCTCGCGAGCGCTGAGCATCGCCACCATCTTGGTGGCAGGGTTCGCCGCGTGGGTGCTTGGCACGCAAGGCCCGACGCCGCGCGAGCACGCGGTGACGCCGCCAGCCACGGGCCGCACCATCGAGTTCGCGGCGGTCGCTGCGAGATCACTGGCGGACACTCCTCAAGACATCGCCACGAAAATGCCGCCGCGCCGCAGGCTCGATGAGGGTCTTGCTCGACCTGAATCCAAACCGCGAATCGACGACGATTCGTTCTTCGACGACAAGCGATCCGAGCCGAAACGCTTGGCCAATTCGAGTCAGAGTCCTGGCTCATCCCCCGCGAAATCGCTCCCACGCATTCAACCAGAATTGGGCCGTTTGTCGGGTCACGAGCGAGAAGCCGCCGCTGTCGAGGGTCTCGACGAGTTGGATCTCGCGATGGAGGACATGCTCCAGCAACCGCGAGTTCGAACGACCAACCGATCAGCGAAGGTCTTTCGGCCGGCGGACGTTGTTCCGAGTCCGGAATCCGTTCGTGTCGATTCTCAACTGGCCGCTCTTCAAAAGAAGATCGATCAACTGGCCCAAGCTCAAACGGAGCAGAAATCGAACGATGTCCAGAAGGCTCTTGAAGCGCTGGAGCAAATTCAGGAAAGCAAAAAGAACGAACTGTTCGAGAAACTCACGCAGCAATTGGGTGAGTCCCTCCAAAACGGAACCGCTCCAGCCAAGCCTGCGGAACCCAAGACCGAGAATCCGAAGCCGGACCCGCAAGCCGTGCCGCCCGTCGAGGACAAGTCCGCCGACGACCAACAGGCCGGCACCATGCGATTCGAGCCATCCGCCGAGCACGGCGATCGTTTTGATTACATCGATTTCGATAATGTGGACATCAGCCAGGCGCTGTCCAAACTCGGCGTTTTATCGGGGATGAATATCCTCATCGGGCGCGGCGTGACTGGCCGAGTGCCCGCCGCCAATCTGCAAAACGTCACTGCCGAAGAGGCTCTCGACGCGATCACCAAATCGCTGGGGTACGTCTACGAGCGCGAGGGGAGTTTCGTTTTTGTGTGGACCGCGACAGACTCACAGGCCCGCAAGCAGGCGGCTCGCAAGACGGTGTCGAAGGTGTATCGGCCGCGATACGTCAGCGTGAAAGACCTGCAAGCCTTGATCACACCGATGCTCTCGAAACCGGGCGGATTGATCGCAGTCACGACCCCCGCCGAAATCGGCTTGGAGGAATCGAAAACCAAGGTAGGCGGCAACAGCTTGTCTCAAACGGACGCGCTGTTGATTGTCGATTTTCCTGAAGTGATCGCCCAATTGGATGCGGTCCTGGCCGAGATCGACGTTCCACCGGCTCAGGTCGTGATTGAGGCGATGATTCTCAGCGTCAAACTGGACGATTCGATGAAAATGGGAGTGAACTTCGCGCTGCTTAACGGGAGCAACAAGCAACTCGTCACCAGCGGCAACGGTTCGACGATCAACACGAGTGTTGGATTTCCGAACAACGCCCCCAACAAGTCGTCATTGCTGCCTGTCGCCGGTGACTTCATCGCACCCGGAGCAGCCGGGTTGAAGTACGGCTTCCTCTACGGCGATTTGGCCGGATTCGTCGATGCTCTGGAGACGTTGGCCGAGACCAGCGTGATCGCGTCGCCCAGCGTCCGCGTGCTCAACAAACAGAAGGCGGAACTCATCATCGGTCAGCGGTTGGGTTACAAGACCATCACGAACAATGGCGTGCAGTCGATCGAGAACATCAACTTCCTGGAAGTCGGCACGAAGCTCATCCTGCGGCCGTTCGTGGCTCAAGATGGACTGGTCCGCATGGAAATTCATCCGGAGCGCTCCGACGGCAAGATCAACGACGTGGGACTGCCCGAATCACGCACGACCGAAGTGACGTCCAACGTCATGATTCGAGATGGTTCGACGATCGTGGTCGGTGGCCTGATCGAAGAGCAGGCCAACCAATCGCAATCGCGAATTCCTGGTTTGGGAGCGTTGCCGGTTGTCGGCAACCTGTTCAAGAGCAAGACCAACGACACGACTCGCACCGAACTGATCGTCCTGATCACGCCGCGCGTCATCCGCGATCCCGATGCTGAGTGCGAAGGGGATCTGTCACGCTCCGAAACGGAACGCCGCCACCAGAACTTCCGCGACAATCTCTCGCCGATCAATCGCCACAACTTGGCTCGCGTCGAGTACGAACGAGCCGCTCGTTACTTCGAGGAAGGTGACGCCGAGCGAGCCAAGCGTCACGTCGATGAAGCGCTGCGTCACAACCGCAACGACAACGACGCGCTCCGACTGCGTGACCAAATCACCGCCGCGATCAACGACAAAAACTGGTTCAAGAAGCTGCGCCGCAAACCTCCGACGGAATACCACCGCGTGCCGTCTGCTCCCAGTTCGCTGCCGGGCGAAGCGATCTTCGAGCAAGAGATCCCCGCGCCGGTTCTGTCACCATTCACGCCGGTGCCCCCCGCACCGGCCGAGACGCCCAACGAGCCGGCGGATTCCCTGCCGTCTGCCGTCCAGACTCGGTCGAAACCAAACAAAGTGGTGAAGCAATCGACGGTATCACTTCGTTGAAGTCGATGTCGTGGTGTCTTGCGGTTCCGAGACCATACTTGCTCCAACGGCCAAGATCACGCCTTGTCGCTTTAAGAACACCGTTCTGAATCTTGGGGCGTCGTAATGGTTGCCGTTCATGAGCCAATCTGCGGCGACGCCTCGCGGGTTCCATGCGTGAATCGGTGAAAAGTCGGCGCGTCGCAAGAACCCCAAGTGCTTTCGCGGCGTTTCCGGTGATTGCTCAACCTGCTGCCTCTTTCTCATTAGGTCTCCCACCGCAATGAGCGTGATTCTTTGCCGTCGCAGAATTGGCGATTGCGACAACATTTCGGGAAGCTGGAATTGATGGAGCACCGGTTCGACGCTGACGGTGGCCCTCGCCGACTCTTCGTCGAAGAGGGATTGCAAAAACGATCGAGTCAGGCTGTCGCCCCAGTATGTGCGCTCGAAGCCGAGATGATCCGCACCGGACAAGCCGCCAACCAGAAGGTTGTAGTAGCTCAATTGGCATGGGTGCATCACGATCACACCGATGCTCTGAGTCAGCAAAAAAAGTGTGGCTACGGTGATTCTCGCTCTGCGACTGGCGAACATTTGCCACTGACCAGACTCCGTTCTCTGACTCAGATGGCTGAGAGCCACCTCCGTGCCGCGACCGATCAGCACGGCCCACAGCGGATAGCTCACCAGAAACAACCGCTCGCCGTCGTAGACTGCAATGCCGGGCAGAGCGAATAACACCAGCGGCATCAGCGTTGCCGCCAGCAAAAGTTGCTCGCGCGGTGCGCCTAAGAACTCGAAGCGCAAGCGAGGAACGATGGCGACTTCCCTTTCGTTCGGAACTCGGCTGAATTGAGCGACGACGCCAAGCAATCCGAGTATGTGTAATCCAATCGGCACCGTGACGGCGAACATCACGAAGGGGTAATGCCACGGCACGTCCTTGTCGGCCCAGACTTGGCCGAGGTAGTAGCAAGTCAAGACCGCTCGATTGGTCGTCCGCGCGAAGTACTCGTGAAAGTTCTTCATTGGATCGAGCCACAGCCACGGCCAGCCGATGAAAAAGACAACCAGCCCGACGAGGCCGAAGATCATCAGCGGTTTGATCGCGCGGACTCGCCCATGCCACAAGGCCCACAAGCCGACGACCGGCGGAATCAGGATTGCTTGCATCTTCGTGAGCAGTGCGAATCCGAAAAGAATTCCTGTCAGCGCTGGGATCATCCAAGAGCGCCTCGCTCCTTCTTCCGCTCGCCACCAATGTGCGACGGCCAAGATCGTGGCGGAGTACGTCAAGTTCATGAACGTCTCCAGCGACGCGAGATGTGCGTGCGCGAACACTCGCGGCATCAGCACCAGCGACACGGCCGCGGCGATTCCGCCTGCTCGGCCGTACCACTTGGTCGCGAAGAGGCCGACCAAAAAGACCGTCAGCGCGAATGCGGTCGCCGAACCGACGCGAGCACAGTCGGTCACGAACCGGATGCCCTGTTCATTCACCGGATGATCGGCGGGAGGAAACAGCCATGCCACCAAGTCATGCCAAACGCCGAGCCAGACTCGGCCGAGCGGCGGATGGTCCGGGTTGTAATTCGATCCTGGTCCGAACACCTCGCGCACACTGTCGGGGTGCAACAGCGCGATGTGGTACTCGCGCAGAGCTTTCCACTGGTACACCCCCATCTGCACGTTGAAGGACTCATCGAGCGTGATGCCCGGCCCCTCGAACAGCTTTGGATAATCGCCGGCCGCATCGAGCGTCAGCACGACAGACAGCAGAGCCAGCAGCGCGACGGCCAAAGGACCGATGACGTCCTGGCGTTCAAACTTCGCGGGTTGGTCCGTCATCGTGCCTCGCCATTTCATGATGGTCAGACGACGCTGCCGTGAGAGTCACTTGATCGCGCCCCACTCTTGGTCGTAGTAATGGACCAGCGCCTGGTTGTTGAGTTGATTCACTTCCGCCTCGACACGAGCCAGATCGGGCGGCAGATCGAACAGGCTGTTCAAGACGCGGTCGGTCAAGAACCGAGACGGCCCGATGAGCTCAGACGACAGGCTTAACTTCTCCGGGAGAGGCGAAGACGACGCCAAGGCGAAGCCCCACTCGCCAAACGTCGGCACGGCGGCGTGATACGGCCGAACGTAGAAACCGACCGATTCGAGCGTCTTCACGATGCACCAATACGACCGCGGCGCGACCAGCGGCGACGTGCATTGCACGCTGATGACGGCGTCGGCCGTCAGACGCTCGCGCAGCATTCGATAGAAACGGGACGAGTACAACTTGCCGACCGAGAACGTGCCGGGATCGGGGAAGTCGATGATCGCGGTGTCGAACTTCTCGATCAGCCGGAACGCGCGAGCGTCCGGCTCTTTGCGAGCTGGTTGTCCGCGATCAGAACCGGACGCTCGCGCATTCCGGCTCATTTCCGAACGGCCGACCCACAGAAAAGCATCCTCGTTGATGATCGTCACGCGGCGGTCTTTCAGCGACGAACTGCTCAGTTCAGAAAGCGGTGGAAAGCGATCGGCCAGCGTGGTCATGCCGGGATCGAGATCGACCAGCGTGACCGATTCGACCGAGGGGTAGCGCAGAATCTCGCGCACGGCCAGCCCGTCACCACCGCCAAGCACCAGGACGCGGCGCGGCGACTTCACCGCGGACAATGCCGGATGTACCAGCGCTTCGTGGTAGCGATGCTCGTCCACCGAGTTGAATTGAAGGTGACCGTTGAGATAAAGCTGAAAGCCCTTCGCGTTCCGAGTCAGCACGATTCGCTGATACGGTGTCGATTCCGCGTGAACGATCGGATCACCGAGCATCTGTTCTTCCGCCACGGTCGTCAAGCTGTCGGCCTTGATGATCCCCACGATGAGCAGTCCGATCACAAGACAGGCTCGGCCTCGTAGTCCGCTTAACCCGCGCGACGACAGCAACGGACGCAGCAAGTACGTCCCCCACAAACCAACCACGGCATTCAGCAACCCACACAGCAGCGATGTCCGCACCAAGCCCAATCGCGGCACGCAGAACATCGGAAACAGCAGCGACGCGAACAGAGCTCCGAGGTAATCGAACGCCAGTACGCGTGAGATCAAGTCTTCAAAATCGAGATGCTCTTTCAGTAACCGCATCAGCAGCGGCAATTCCAGCCCGACGAGTGTCCCGATCGCGAACACAATGCCGTACAGCACGACTCGAAATGCACCGACCCACGAGAATGCCAGAAACAGCACCGGTGCCGACAGCCCACCGATCAACGCAACGGCCAACTCGACTTCGATGAAGCAGCGAGCCAACCGCTCATGCACGAACCGCGAAATCCATGCTCCGGCTCCCAACGCCGACAGATAGATGCCGATCACCAGCGAGAACTGCGTGACGGAGTCCCCCAGCAAGTAACTCGCGAGCGTTCCGGCCAGCAGTTCGTAGACCAACCCGCACGACGCGATGATCAGCACGTTGAGGTACAGCAGGAACAACGGCGCGCGATTCATCGAGTCTGCGGACTGCATGGCCGTGCCTATCCCTGAATCGCCGCCGCGATGATGATCGACATGCCGATGATGACCGCTCCCATGATGATTGCCAGCGCGACGTTCTGGTCCTCTTCAATCTCTTTTTTGAGCGAGAACGGTGAGAGCTTGTTCATCAGCTTGAAGCAAAGCGCCAGTACCGCCACGCCGACCAGCGAAAAGATGACGGCCGCCAGCAGATGCACCCACAGCTTCACCGGAGCGGCTCCATCCATGACGGCGGACTCTTCCGCAAAGGCCAACGTGACCGGCAGCATCCAGCCGGAAATGGTTTCGATGGAATTCACTATTTGCCTCCTCCCCAAAAGCCGCCTGAACTGCGGCCGTACGACGAGCCGCCTGAAGAATACGAATTGCTGTAACCCGAACTCGGTAGAGCATCGAGGCTCAGTCCCTTCCAACCGCCGACTGCCGCCGCGGTGAAGTAGCCGCACGCGAACAGGCAGTAGGTGAAGTAGCTCCAGCCCAACGGCGAAATGTTCTTCAGCATCGCTTCACTCCTCCTCGCTCGTGGCATACGGGCTGTAGTCGCTGTTGCTCCAGCGATTGACCTCGAAGGTGTGCCGGCCGAATAGCATCAAGATTGGCCACGCCAGCACGATGGCTTGCGCCGCGAAGAAGTGAAACTGCGCGACCGGCTGTTTCACGGCTCCCGACACGAAGATGAAATCCAGCACCGCCAGAAGCGATGCGAAGCAGACCCACATCCCCCAGACGTCCGCGCGACTCGGCAACGGTTGAATCGTGCCGACGCCAAACGGTCGCGGCAGGTCTTGCAACTTGAACGCTTCCTCGACCGCGTCAACCGCGATGTACGTCCCCAGTGAGACGATTTCTTCCGTCCCTTTGTCCGACTTCGATTTTTCGAAGGACAGCATGAGCGGTGGGGCGATGTAATCCTGGGTCGAAACCGTCTCCTCGGTCGTCACTCGCCAATAGAACTCGCCGAGGACGAATTGCACATAAGCCTTGCCCTTGTCGTACAGCTTGAAGTGTTTGCCGTCGAAATCGACGCTGCCGCCGTCCCCGCCCTTTTTCTTCACCTTCGAGAGCGAGACCGATTCCACAAAACTCCAATGCCCTTGATTGCGAACCAGCCAACGAAAGCCCCTCACCGGGTTGTAGAGCAGGTATTCGGTCCACGGAAATTCTTGGCCCTCCCAAACGGCGAAGCGGCCCATGAATCCGATGACCGTGTATTCGGTATCGAACAGCTTGCCGACTGAGCCAAGCGGAATCAGCGGCTTGTCGATCCCTCGCCCGCTGAGCGTCTTGAGGTATTCCAACTTGCCTTGCCCGCAGTCGAGCAACGAATGACAGCTTTGGCAGGTGACTCGCAACGACTGATCGGGAGCGTGCAGCGTCAGCGGCCCGGCACATTTCGGGCAATTGACCTGCAAGGCGGATGTGTTCGGGCCGGCCGGAACCGCTGTCGCCCAGCCATCCGATTCGAGATTCAGATCAGCGAGCGAAACTTCGTGTCCGAAGAATCCGCGCGGACGATCGCCGCTGTATTCGAGTGTCCCGAATTCATCCCCTTCGCCATGCAGGTCCGCGAAGCGATGTTCGGCGTTTGGACGAAAGGCCCACGGAATATCGCCATCCGCTGCGGCCGCTGTCGCGACACCCTTTTCCGCAACGACGAAACCTCCCTCGCCGGCCGATGGGGAACCCTGTCCCTCAGCGGACGATTGGAAGCGATGTCCCACGTCGAGCGATTCAAAACTGGGTA